>JBILIR010000050.1:0-8189 GCA_044368955.1 Limnohabitans sp. | reverse complement strand
AAAGCGAGGAGTGGTCGTCAATATCGATGCAACCGTTCAAAGCATTCAGCAAGCATTGAAAGAAGCGGAGTTGATGGCCGACTGCAAGATCACGCGTGTTTACACAGGAATCACAGGCAGCCATATACGCGGTATGAATTCACATGGCATGGTGGCTGTCAAAGACCACGAGGTCACTGCAGCCGATGTGGCACGAGTGGTTGAGACAGCCAAAGCCATCAATATTTCAACCGATCAGCGGCTGCTTTTGGTCGAACCCCAAGAATTTGTGATCGATGGACATGATGTCAAAGAACCTATTGGCATGAGTGGTATCCGATTGGAAGCGAAAGTGCATATCGTCACTGGCGCCCAGAGTGCGGCCGAAAATATCATCAAGTGTGTTCGTCGTTGCGGACTTGACGTAGAGCAACTCATGCTCAACCCCTTGGCTTCCAGTCATTCGGTACTCACTGCAGACGAGCGAGAGCTTGGTGTGGCATTGGTCGATATTGGTGCAGGCACCACCGATGTGGCCATCTTCACCAATGGCGCCATTCGTCACACTGCAGTGATCCCGATTGCCGGCGACTTGATTACCAGCGATATCGCCATGGCTCTGCGCACACCCACCAAAGACGCTGAGGACATCAAAGTCGAGTCTGGCTTTGCCAAGCAACTGCTTGCTGACCCTAATGTGCAAGTCGAGGTACCAGGCCTGGGCGACAGGGGTCCCAGAATGCTCAGTCGACAAAACTTGGCCGGTGTGATTGAGCCACGAATAGAAGAAATTTTTTCTTTGGTGCAACAGGTGTTGCGTGACTCTGGTTACGAGGAAGTTCTCTCATCAGGCATTGTCCTCACCGGTGGTAGCGCCATGATGCCGGGCATGATCGAACTGGGTGAAGACATCTTCTTGAAAGCGGTTCGCCGCGGCGTTCCACGCTACAGCAGTGCTTTGTCAGACATGGTCTCGCACCCTCGTGCGGCCACAGTGATGGGCTTGCTCGAAGAGGCTCGTTTGGCGCGTTTGCGAGGTTTTAGAGTGGCTCAGAAAAATGGCTCTATGAAAACAGCCATGGGTCGGGTTAAAGACTGGTTTGTGGGGAATTTTTGACGATGAAAACGCATTTTTTCCAACAGCATCAATATGAGTCAGGTTTGTTTGGCGACCACCGTCGATGGCGACCGTGTATACGAGGAGCCCCGCCCATCAGTGAAGACTTATGACACATGGATTGAACTTAACGGTTAAACAGACAACACAAAATTGGAGAAAAAAATGAACATAGAAATGATTGAAAAAAACGAATTTAGCTCTGACACCCAAATCCGTGTGATTGGTGTGGGTGGGGGTGGCGGTAACGCTGTTGAGCATATGATCAAGAGCGGTGTGCGTGGTGTGGAGTTCATTTGCGCCAACACCGATGCGCAAGCTTTGCGCGTGAGTTCTGCGCACCGCGTGATTCAGTTGGGTGATAACGGCTTGGGCGCTGGCAGCAAACCAGAGCGCGGTCAGTCAGCGGCCGAGGCTGCTACCGAAACCATTCGTGAGGTATTGGAAGGCGCCAATATGGTGTTTATCACTGCTGGCATGGGTGGTGGAACAGGCACGGGGGCAGCACCTGTTGTTGCCCGTGTGGCGCGCGAAATGGGCATCCTCACGGTTGGCGTGGTCACCAAGCCATTCGACTGGGAGGGGGGTCGTCGCATGACCAATGCAGAAGCTGGCTTGGCAGAGCTTGAGGCGAATGTGGACTCACTGATTGTGGTGTTGAATGAAAAATTGCTGGATGTGTTGGGCGACGATGTCACCCAAGACCAAGCCTTTGCTTATGCCAATGATGTGCTGCGTAACTCTGTAGGCGGGATTGCCGAGATCATCAATGTGGAAGCCTTGGTGAACGTTGACTTTGAGGACGTTCGTACGGTCATGAGCGAGCAAGGCAAAGCGATGATGGGAACCGCCACTGCCAACGGACCTGACCGTGCCCGCATTGCCGCTGAGCAAGCCGTGGCTTGCCCCTTGCTCGAAGGTGTCGACATGACAGGTGCCAAAGGTGTTTTGGTGCTCATCACAGCAGCCAAAGGTGGCTTGAAGCTGGCAGAGTCTCGCGAAGCCATGAATACCATTCGTGCTTTTGCTTCATCTGAAGCCCATGTGATTTACGGCACAGCCTATGACGAATCGCTGGGTGACCAAATTCGCGTCACAGTGGTGGCCACAGGCTTGGCACATGCCGGTAAACGCATCGGACCTCCCCTGACTGTCATTCAACGCACGGGCACTGACAACGTGGGCTATGCACCACAAGCCATCATGCCAAGCAGCACCATGACTGAGAACAGTCCAATGGCTGGCAACACAGCAAGCGCAATAACGTCGGCCGATTACGGCAATGTCAATGTGCCCAGCGTGTGGCGAACACGTGACCGCACACAAGCTGCAGCCAAAGTAGATGCCATGTCCTCAGGTGGAATGGATAACTACGAAATTCCGGCATTCTTGCGCAAACAAGCTGATTAAAATCCGAGGCGTGCTTAAACAAAGAACTCTGCAAACCCTTACCCGTGCGGTTGGTGTTGGCCTGCACAGTGGCCAACGGGTAGAACTGTGTCTGCGCCCCGCTCCCCCCGACACAGGGGTGGTTTTCAGACG
The DNA here is from genome assembly GCA_044368955.1 of Limnohabitans sp. Lineage (GTDB taxonomy): Bacteria > Pseudomonadota > Gammaproteobacteria > Burkholderiales > Burkholderiaceae_C > Limnohabitans. Next base: position 5,551 of record JBILIR010000050.1, on the reverse strand, counting down.
TATCGATTTGAGTCATCCGGTCGAAATACCGGTCTCAGCGACTGCTGTAACCGACACGCGTTTGGCCTCCACCATTTCTGCCCAAGGCGTGAAGGTGTTGACCGTCGAGCATCTGATGTCAGCGTGTTCGGGGCTTGGTATTGACAACTTGTATGTGGATATCACGGCGGAAGAAGTACCTATCCTCGACGGCTCGTCTGCCTCTTTTGTATTTCTTTTGCAAAGTGCAGGCATTGTGTTGCAAGACGCGCCCAAACGCTTCATCCGTGTACTCAGTGAAGTCTCGGTCATGGAGGGTGAGGCAGAGCATCGCAAATGGGCCAAACTCTCACCCTACCACGGCTACAAACTCAGCTTTGAAATTGACTTTCAACACCCCGCAGTGGACGCCACGGGTCAACGGGTTGAATTTGACACAGAAACCGGTAGTTACGTCAAAGACATTGCTCGCGCTCGAACTTTTGGTTTTTCAAAAGACATTGAGCATATGCGAGCCAATGGCTTGGCGTTGGGCGGTGGTTTAGACAATGCCATCGTCATGGATGATTACAAAGTGCTCAACAGCGACGGCTTACGCTACGACGATGAATTTGTGAAACACAAAATACTCGACGCTATGGGTGACTTGTATCTCTTAGGACGTCCATTGCTCGCGTCTTACAGCGCGTTTCGTTCAGGACACGCCATGAATAACCGCTTGCTGCGCGAGTTGCTCAGCCAACCCCAGGCCTATGAAATCGTCAGCTTCCAGGACGAGCGGCGCGCACCACGCGGACTTGCCCAACTCGCGCCTGCTTGGTAGCTTTAGCACCTCCTTCTCGGATGATTGCAATTTGACGTGCATGCGCATGTGTGATCGCCAAGCCCAAAGCATCGGCTGCGTCAGGCCCTGGTAAAGCCGGCAACTTCAGCAAACGCTTTACCATCTCTTGCACCTGCGCTTTGGCAGCTTTGCCGTGTCCAGCAATGGCTTTTTTCATTTGCAATGCGGTGTATTCAGCAACTGGCAAATCATGTTGCACCAACGAGGTTAAGCAAGCACCTCTGGCTTGACCGAGTAACAGACTGGCTTGCGGATTCATATTGACAAACACAATTTCAACCGCTGATTCCTGTGGACCATATCGCTCAACCACTTGTGCAATACCGTTGAAAATCACATTCAAGCGGGCAGGTAAATCGTCGCGAGGCAAATGCGTGGTGGTGATGGTGCCGCTGGCCACATAGTGCAATTGATAGCCTGTGCTGTCAATCACGCCAAATCCGACGCATTGCAAGCCCGGGTCTATGCCCAAAATGCGAACCACCTCTGTCATGGCAATGCCACCAGCGGCATTCGAGCCAAAATCGTAACGGCACGGTCATTCAAATAAGGTGAACGCGGAAATTTTTGATAGTATTTGGGGCGAGGCAACATGACTGACAGCCGCGCTGCCTGTGCAGCACTCAATTGACCCACAGAGCGGCCATAGTAATGTCGGGCAGCCGCTTCAACACCAAAAATACCCTCCCCCCACTCGACGCTGTTGAGATAGATGTCCAAGATGCGCTGCTTGCTCAAGCACTGCTCCAAGACGAGCGTTAAGACCAATTCTTGGGCCTTGCGAAAGAAAGTTCTCTCGCCACTCAGAAAAAGGTTTTTTGCTAACTGCTGTGTGATGGTGGAACCACCCACCAGTTTAGGGGTTCGATTCTTAGCTTGCGCTTTGGCCTCAGCCCGAGCATTTTTACTCCAAGCGCGCTCAAGCGCCTCCCACTGGACTCCCGTATGTGACGCAAAAATATCGTCCTCAGAAGCAATGACGGCACGTTGAATATGGACTGGCAGTTTAGGGCGGTCCACCCATTTCTGTGACCAACGAACAGCGGAGTACTTGAGACTGATACGACCCAACTCAGACCTTTGAAAAGCGGTGGAGCCTGGGTCCACATAGCGCATCATCGCAATACGTGCGACGAAAAAAACCTGCAAACCCAAAGCGCACCAAAAGAAAAAGACAAGCCATCTCAAACCTGCAAGTAAAAGTGGATGACGGCGAGGCGAAGGCAAAGTCATTCGCCTTGTAAAGTGGTTTGCAAAGTGTTGTTATGGTCGAAACTAAAGCGCGTAACCAAGGCGAGCTGGTCCATTTCTCGCCGCATTGCGTCGCTAAAGGCGCCATAGGGCCCAGCATTGCGCACAATCTGTTTGGCATGAAAGTCAAGCAAAGGGTTGCCCGAGCCTTGAGAAATATCCGCTGAGATGACTTGGCCGCGCGTGTCAATCGTGATGACCATGATCAGCGAGCCATAAAGCTTTTGGCCTTGAGACTGTGGAAAGTCCAAGGTTCCTTTTGCCTCGATTTTGCGCCTAAGCAAGTCGTAGTAACGCGCAAATGAAGCCTCCTGAGTGCTAGGGCTGACATAACGTTTGCGCGGACGTGCGTTTTCTTCTTGAATGCGTTTTTCAATTTGAGCCAGCAAGTTGATAAGTTGCTGGCGTTGCCGCTCAATCGCAGGATCCTTGTTGGTGTTGTGCGAGGCATTGAGTTTGGCTAAAGTTTGTTTGGTACGGGTCAGCAATTCGGCTTGTTCGCGTTCCTTTTCAGCAATTTTTTGCTGAACTTGGTTGTCAGCTTGGCCAGATCGGGTCGTCGGGGAGTTGATCAATGGTGAGGTTGATCTTTCATTGGTGGTTTCACCACCGCCCGCCAAATTGGTTTGGGCAATTGCCTTGGGCTTGGCTGGGGCTTTTTCATCTGACTCGGTATTGACCAAAATCACCTCCAAGCCGGCGTCGCGCATCAAACGGTCAATATCCTCAGGCGGGCTCAGTCTGACGGCGAGCACGACCGCATGTACAGCCAGAGAAATGCCCAAGGCCAAGGGCAAAAGTCTGTCAGCATGGAAAAAGGAAACAAGCATCTGCTTCGTTCAAAAAATGGTTAAACCGCCGATGCACCCGAAGGCGCAGCTTGGGTTTCTTCTGCATCATTTAAGTCAACGGCAATGGCGAGTGGGCCAGCAGCCATCTCTTCATCTTCTTCGCTGGGTGTGAGTTCTTGGGTTTGCATCAAAGATTCAATGAATTGAGCATGGATGTCCAAGGCGATCAAATCCATATCCCCTAGACGAACCCGTACCCGACTGCCTCTTTCAAGCGCTGGCGAACCCATGACCGAAAAAACCAGCGGTAAATGGTCTGCGCGGGCCAGCGCAGGTTCGCCGGGAAAAGATTTGATGACGGTCGCATCGAGTTCGCTCAGGGCGTTTTGACGCAAATATTGCAAAGTCCAAAACCGCTCCATGCTGGCTTGGTGGCTGTTGTAGGCGCTGTAGGCAGATTCAAAAGCGGTGATGATGCCAAACAGTTCTGCATCCTTGGGTTTGAAGGGGGCCGCCAGTGCGGCGGTAGCACCATGGCGCACACTGGCAATCAGTTGCCATTGGTTGACCAGATCCGTGTAGCGGCGCAGCGGCGAAGTGCTCCATGCGTAGCTAGGCACACCGATGCCCGCATGGGGCAAGGCCTTGGTACCCATGCGGACTTTGATGCCAGGCGCCATTGAAGCTTGGCTACGGTAAATGGCTGGCACGCCCAAACTGGCCAGCCATTGGCCCCAAGTACTGTTGGCCAAAATCATGGCTTCAGCCACGATGAGGTCAAGCGGGGATCCGCGCGTGCGAACACTGATATGCACGGTTTCATCTCCAGCCGGGCCCGTATCTGTTACCGCTGCCAAGCGAAAGTTGTAATCGGGACGGTTGAATGTTTCTGGTTTACCGCGAACGACTTCACGCGCTGCTTTCAGATGTTTTGCCAAACGGTACAAGAAGGCCAATTCGGCATGGGGCATGGCGACCACTGTGGTGGTTTGTTCATCGCTGGCCTCTTTACTCAACCAGCTTTCGGTGACCACCGTGTCGAGTTGGTCGTGTCGCATATTGGCTTGGATAGGAACCAACTCTAGGCGAGTTTCGGTATTGAGCACAGACAAGGTTTGTGCATCAAAGCTGACGTACAAGGACAAGGCTGGACAGTTGCGCCCTTCTTGCAAAGTGTAGGCCTGCACCACACTGTCAGGCAGCATGGTGATTTTGTGACCTGGCATGTACACCGTCGACAAACGGACACGGCCACACATATCTATGGCATCCCCAGGCTTGAGTGCCAAAGCCGGTGCAGCAATATGGATGCCCACAGTGATGCAGTCGCTGCCCAAACCTTGAACCGATAAAGCGTCATCAATTTCGGTGGTTTGAGAGTCATCAATGGAGTAAGCCTTGAGACTGGCCAGTGGAAGGTCCGTTGTGATGGCGGGCGCTTGAAGTGAAGGGAAGGCCGTCCCTTTGGGGAAATGCTCAAACAAAAAACGCTGCCAGTGAAAGTCGTAGGCTGAGCGTATGGCCCCTGCTTTTTGCAGCAACACCAAAGGCGCGGTTTGGCTTTGTTTAGAAGCTTCCACCACAGCTTTGTACTCTGGGGCATTTTTATCAGGCTTGAAGAGAATCTTGAACAGTTGCGCCTGCACTGGGGGAGGACAGCGACCATGCATGAGTTCTTGAGCCCAATCTGCGATTTGCAGTTGAAGTTGCTTTTTCTTTTCGATTGCGATGAGGGCTTGTTGAACGATGTCGGCTGAGGCCTTGCGAAAGCGACCTTTGCCGGCTCTTCGGAAATAGTGAGGAGCCTCAAACAGGCAAAACAGCGTGCCCAGTTGCTCGCTGGGACTGGCGTCTTTAGAAAAATAGTCACGCGCCAAGTCCGCAAACCCAAATTCTTCTTCAGGGGCAAACTCCCAGGCCATGTCAACTTCCATGCTGGAAGCGACTGCTCTGCCGGCAAGCATGAATTCTGTCGGCTGCGGTTTGTCAAACTTCATCAGCAGTTGGTTGGATTTGACCTTGACGCGTTTGCCACTGTCGAGTTCAAGTTGTGCAGACGCATCAGCCTCGGACAATACCCGCCCCGTGTGGAATTTCCCGCTTTCTTCATAAAGTGCATACATGGGTGCGGATTCTCCCATGGCGCTCCGATAAACTTCGGCCATGGGAACCCAACTTGGCAAATACAGTGTGTTTCAGCGCATCACGCCGCTGGTCAAAGGCTTTGACACTGTTTTAGGCTTTGCGGTTTTGTTGCTGGCCGTTGTTGGATTGCTGACCATTTATTCATCGGGCTACTCCGAAGGGCAGCGTTTTCTGGACCATGGCCGAAATATGCTGATTGCCTGCGTCATCATGTTTGTGGTGGCGCAAATTCCCCCCCAACGCATGATGTCCTTGGCTGTACCCATTTACACCGTGGGATTGGCTTTGTTGGTGGCTGTGGCATTGTTTGGTTTAACCCGCAAGGGCGCACAACGTTGGCTGAATGTGGGCATCGTGATTCAGCCCAGTGAAATCATGAAAATTGGTATGCCACTCATGCTAGCTTGGTGGTTTCAAAAGCGCGAGGGCCAGCTCAGGACCTTGGATTTTTTTGTGGGCGGCCTGATCTTGCTCTTTCCTGTGGCTCTGATCGTCAAGCAACCCGATTTAGGCACAGCCATCTTGGTCATGGCAGCAGGCT
>JBILIR010000049.1:0-8191 GCA_044368955.1 Limnohabitans sp. | reverse complement strand
CCGCATGTGTTGCGTGCTGATTTGGCCATGCTGTGTGGCGTGGTTGACCCCGAGGTGGACGTGGTTCGCATGGAGGCTGCCGGTTGCTATGGACGCAATGGCGCAGACGATGTGGCGGCCGATGCAGCGCTCTTGTCCAAGGCCGTTGGCGCACCTGTTCGGGTTCAACTTTCAAGAGAGCAAGAGCATGCTTGGGAGCCCAAAGGTGCGGCGCAACTCATGCAAGTGCGCGGTGGCTTGTCCGCCAACGGTCAACCTGCTGGCTACGATTTTCAAACCTCTTACCCGTCCAATGGTGCGCCTACCTTGGCCTTGTTGCTGACACGCACCATAGCACCCACAGCGCGTGCTTATGAAATGGGCGACCGCACCGCCAGACCTCCCTACGACTATGCGGACTTGCGCGTCACGGTACACGACATGCCGCCTCTCTTGCGTGCATCGTGGTTACGCGGCGTCTCGGCCTTGCCCAATTCATTTGCGCATGAAAGTTTCATTGACGAGCTTGCCGCTGCTGCGAATGCTGATCCCTTGCAATACCGCTTGCAGTTGCTCTCTGACCCACGTGCCAAAGAACTGCTGCAAGCCACGGCCGATCGCGCTGGGTGGCAAGTTCATTACCAGTCACAACAAAAACCTTCGCATGGCGATTGGTTGCAAGGGCAGGGCGTGGCCTATGCCCGTTATGTGCACAGCAAATGGCCAGGCTTTGGTGCTGCATGGTCAGCCTGGGTCGCAGATGTCGAAGTGCACAGAAACACCGGTGAAGTGCACGTCAAGCGGGTGGTGGTTGGGCATGATGCAGGCTTGGTGGTCAACCCTAAAGGCGTTGAGCAACAAGTGCATGGCAATGTGCTGCAAACCACCAGCCGTGCCTTGCTTGAAAAGGTTGAGACCGATGTCAACGATGGTCGCGTGGTTAGTCAAGACTGGGGCAGCTACCCGATTTTGAATTTTCGCCAAGTACCCGTCATTGAGGTGGTGCAAATGCCTCGCCCAGGTGACGATGTGCCTTTGGGTGCGGGTGAGTCCTCCTCTGTGCCAGGCACGGCTGCCATTGCCAATGCAATTTTTGATGCCACGGGTATTCGCTTTCGCAACCCGCCATTCACACCCGAGGTGGTACGCGCTGCTTTGCATCCTTTGGGCGCACCCGTGCCTGCACCTGCGCCTATGGCTGAAACAGTTACCAAGCCACCCAAAAGCACGCAACCCGGCGCGAGGCAAGGCTGGCGCAAACGGTGGCAGCAAGTCACGGGTGTTGCTTTGGGTGTGTTCGCGCTGAGCGCAGCCATCGTGGGTTGGCGTGTGGCCTTGCCAACGGTGAACTTCAACCCAACGAACTACAGCGCCGATATGCTGCAACGCGGTCAGCAGTTGGCGGCCTTGGGCAACTGTGCAGGTTGTCATACGGCTGAAGACGGCATGCCCAGTGCCGGTGGTCGCCCCATGCACACGCCTTTTGGCACAGTGTTTTCCACCAACTTGACGCCCGATGTGCAGACGGGCATAGGCGCATGGTCTTACCAAGCTTTCGAGCGAGCCATGCGCCAAGGCATTTCACGCGATGGCCATGCACTCTATCCAGTCTTTCCCTTTACCTCGTTTGCCAAAACCAGCGATGCCGACATGATGGCTTTGTACGCATGGTTGATGTCGCAGCCAGCGGTGACCTCACACACACCTGAAGCGCAGATGCAGTGGGGTTTGGGCTGGCGTCCTGTGATGGCGTTGTGGAATGGTTTGTTTCATGCGCCTGTTCAGTTTCAAGTACAAGCGCAAAGAAGTGCAGAGTGGAACCGCGGTGCATATTTGGTGGATGGCTTGGGGCATTGCGGTGCATGCCACACACCTCGCAATGCATTAGGGGCCGAGCGCAACGGGCAGTCCTATATGCAAGGTGCGATGGTGGACGGTTGGCAAGCGCCAGCGCTTAACCAAATGAACCCATCGCCTGTGCCTTGGAGTGAGGAAGAATTTTTCAGCTATTTGCGTCAAGGTCATACAAAGCAACACGGTATCGCTGCTGGCCCTATGGGCTTGGTGGTACGTAATTTGGCCTTGGTGCCGGACAGCGATATACGTGCCATGGCGGTGTATTTGGCGTCTCTTCAACCCGTCTCAAACACAGATGAGGCGCAGCTTGAGACTTTGGCCACCAAGGTGGTCGCCGATGCGGCAAGGCAAGCCCCGCTGCCAGACGCAGCGCAACGCTTGTTCCAGGGTAGTTGCGGTGCTTGTCACCACGATGGGGAGGGCCCGCAGTTGTTAGGCGTGAACCGCCCCTTGGCACTCAACACCAATCTGCACAGCGACCGGCCCGATAACTTGTTGCGCATTGTGTTGGAAGGTATTCAGGCACCAGCTTCTAAAGACATTGGCTTCATGCCGTCGTTTGCGAATACCTTGAGTGACAAACAGTTGGTGATGTTGGTCGATGGGATGCGGGCACGCTATGCACCCGATAAGCCGCCTTGGCATAACACGGCGCAGACCTTGGCCGCGATGCGGCGACCTTGAAATTTAGCTGTGCGTGGCGCTGTCGCGCACAAAGTCGTCTAAAAGTTTTTTCAACTGCTCGGTTTTACGCACACCCAAGACCTTGTGGATAGATTTGTGATGGGCGTCGACTTGGGCGGTGAGGCGTTGCACCATCGCCAAACCTGTGTTGGAAATAAAGACCAGCACCTTGCGACTGTCTTCTGGTGATGTGTTGCGCATGACCAAGCCGCGGCTGACAAGTTTGTCGATGTTTTTGGTGAGTGCGGGATGGTTCATCAGCACCTGCTCGGCCAATTCCCCCATGGCGCGTCCGTTTTCATCTGACAACACTTGCAAGATACGCCAGTGTTGTTCGGTCATTTTTTCTTTGGCAATGGCTTTACCTAAACCCATGCTCATCGTACGGTTAGCCGAGGCCAGCAAGTAAGAGAGGTAGTTGTTCAGGTCTTGACTAGGCATATATCCTGCTTACATTTTGTTAGATTTCTGCTAGTCTAATGAACTTCTTTTCCAAGGACAACATCTTTGTTGAACTTGGAGCATTCTTTGTTGGGTTGCAGGTGAAAAGATTGGCATAGGCAACATGGTTAGACATTGGAATGGTCAACATCGGGGATCTGATGCACGAATTTCATGCATGCATCACCCCAAAAAAGTGCGCACATGGCAAGCGCACCGTTCTCTTGCGCTGCCTGTGGATGCGCAACACATCTCTATTGGTTTGTGCATGGCGCAAGATGGCGCCGCAGGTATTTGGACGCCTTCCGCCTTGGCCAGTGCAGAGTTGGCTGTGGCTGAACTCAATCAGCGCAATGGCATTGCAGGACGTCAGGTGCGCTTGGTGTGTCTCAATGCCTGTGATGAATCCGCCAACTTCGAAGATGAATTGCTGCGAGCCATCGACAGCCATGGCATCGAAGCCTTGGTGGGCATGCACACCAGTGCTGTTCGCGAGCGCATTGTTCAAAGCGTGGGCGGCTTATTGCCGTATGTGTACACCCCCTTGTATGAGGGTGGAGAAGTGACCCCCGGGGTTTTTACGCTCGGAGAAACACCTGCACAGCAACTGCGCCCTGCTATCGATTGGCTGAGTCGTCAAGAAAAAGCCAAACGCTGGCTTTTCGTGGGCAACGACTATGTCTGGCCGCGTGTGTCGCACCGCTTGGCCCACAACTATGTCGAGCAAAGTGGTGGCATGGTTCTGGACTCTATTTATTTGCCGATTGGCACCCAAGATTTTTCAGCCGTGCTGGATCGCTTGCAAAGTCTGCAAGCCGATGCGGTCTTGGTGTCTTTGGTGGGTCAAGATGCCATCACTTTCAATCGCCAGTTTGCTCACGCTGGCTTGAGTCGACGCGCGGTTCGTTTGTCGTGCGCTATTGAAGAAAACGTGTTGATGGGCATAGGTTCAGACAAAACCGAAGGGCTGTATGTGGCGGCCAGTTACTTTGCCAACTTGCAAACAGATGCCAACTTGGCCCTGCAAGAGCGCTTCAGTGCCCGCCATGGTTTGCGAGCGCCCGTTCTCAACGCCTTGGGTCAGTCGGCTTATGAAGGCATGCATTTTTTGGCCGCTTTGTTTGATAATAATTTGCACCTGCCAGAGCAGTGGTCGCACATTGCCAAACGCAACTTGGCGTACCAAAGCGCCAGAGGTGCAAGCTATGTGGGCAACCATTTTAAAAACGCCCCTGTTTATTTGGCCCGCGCCAACGGTCACCAGTTTCAAGTCGTTACAAGGTTCTAATTTTCCAATTAAGTTTTTAAATTGATCCGTGAAAACCCTCTGTTTTTATTTTCCAAAGCAAATAAATCCATTGACGCACTTAATTTTTGGTGAAACACTCTGACATCGATCTAACAACACACTAGGAGATACGCATGGCTGTCAAACGTCCTACCCTCGACCAGTTGCAAGAAGTTGCCTACAGTTTGGGGATTCACCTCTCTGAAGAGCAGGCTGAAACTTACAACACATTGTTGCAAGGCAATTTTGACGCCTATGACATCGTCGACGCCTTGCCCGACTATGTGCCCGAAGTGAAGTACCCCCGCACGCCTGGCACCTTCCCCGCGCCTGAAGACAATAAATATGGCGCTTGGTATGTGAAGACCACCATCAAGGGTGCGGCGTCTGGCAAATTAGCCGGCAAAACAGTGGTCTTAAAAGACAATGTCTGCTTGGCTGGTGTGCCCATGATGAACGGTGCCTCCACCTTGGAGGGCTATATGCCCAATATCGACGCAACCGTGGTTACCCGTTTGCTTGATGCGGGTGCCACCGTGGTGGGTAAATCGGTCTGTGAATATTTCTGCTTTTCTGGCGGCTCACACACCAGCTCCACTGGCCCTGTCCATAACCCCCATAAACACGGCTACTCTGCAGGTGGCTCTTCGTCTGGCAGCGCGGCATTGTTGGCGGCTGGCGAAGTCGACTTGGCTATTGGTGGCGACCAAGGCGGCTCCATCCGCATGCCTGCTTCTTACTGCGGCGTGTATGGCATGAAAGCCACCCACGGCTTGGTGCCTTACACCGGTGTGATGCCCATTGAACTCACCATCGACCATACGGGTCCCATGACGCGCAACGTCACCGACAACGCCGTGATGCTGGAAGTCATTGCCGGCCCCGATGGTTTGGACCCACGCCAATACGCTGAGCAACATTCCAAAAACTATTCTGAAATCATGAAGCAAGGCATCAAAGGCTTGCGCATCGGTGTGGTCAAGGAAGGTTTTGGTTGGCCCAACTCCATGGCAGCTTCGGACGCGAAAGTCAAAGCTGCTGCGGCCGCTTTGGCCAAAGCTGGCGCCACCGTGGAAGAAGTTTCTATTCCCATGCACTTGGTGGGTCCCGCCATTTGGTTGCCCATCGCTGCCGAAGGTGCCACACAGCAAATGATGAAAGACAACGGCCACGGCTTCAATTGGAAAGGCCTTTATGTCACCAGCATGGTCGACTTCCACTCTGGTTGGAAGGCCCGCGCCGACGAGTTGTCTGAAACCCTCAAACTCACCATGGTTTTGGGCGAGTATTTCATCCAACATTACCGTGGCCATTACTATGCGAAGGCTCAAAACCTGTCGCGCCAACTGCGCAAAGCCTATGACGATGTTTTTGCGAAATACGATTTGCTTCTCATGCCCACCGTGGCATTGACTGCTACCCCCCTGCCCAAGCCTGGCGCTGAAGTGGGAGAAGTGGTGCAACGTGCGTTTGAGATGCTAGCCAACACTTGCCCGTTTGACGTCACTGGCCATCCAGCCATGTCGGTGCCATGCGGCATGGTGGACGGTTTGCCTGTTGGCATGATGCTGATTGGCAAACATTGGGACGAGGGCACCATTTACCGTGGTGCCTATGCGTTCGAACAACTGGGCGACTGGAAAAAAATGTAAGTACAGTCAGACGTCCGCTGAAAAGAGGGCGTCAACTGGTAAGCGTTAGTTTTTTCAACACAAAAGAGGAACACAACATGGACCGCAGAAAGTTTATTCAAACCACCGCTGGTGGCATTGCAGCCGGCACCGCTGGCATGTATGGCAGTTCGGCCTTGGCCGCTGACGACATCAAAGTGGGCAGCATCCACGATTTGTCTGGTGGCTTGGACATTTACGGCAAACCCATGGTCGACGCCTTGACCTTGGCCGTCGAAGAGCAAAACGCTGCTGGCGGCTTGCTGGGCAAAAAAGTGGCTTTGATCAACTATGACTCACAGTCCAGTATGCAAAAGTACACCGAGTACGCCCAAATGGCTGCGTTGAAAGACAAAGTGGCCATGGTGCATGGTGGCATTACCTCCGCCTCACGCGAAGTGATTCGTCCCGTACTGACCAAGAACAAAACACTGTACTTTTACAACACGCAGTACGAAGGCGGCGTTTGCGATCGCAACACATTCTGTACAGGTGTGACACCAGCCCAGACAGTGCAAAAACTGATTCCTTACTCCATGAAAAAATGGGGCAAGAAGGTTTACATCATTGCAGCTGACTACAACTACGGCCAAATCACTTCACAGTGGGTCAAGAAGTACGTCACTGAAGGCGGCGGCAGCGTTCAAGCCATCGAATTCTTCCCCTTGGATGTGACCAACTTCGGTCCCACCATCGCCAAAATCGAAGCAGCCAAGCCTGACTTCGTCGTGTCTGCCTTGGTCGGTGGCGCACACATGTCCTTCTATCGCCAATGGGGCGCAGCAGGTATGTTGAAGAAGATTCCTATGGCTTCTTCTACTTTCTCTGTGGGCAACGAGCAAGTCGTGTTGGCGCCTGAAGAGTGCAATGGCATGGTCTTGTCTTACAACTACTTCGAGAAAATCGCCACAGCCGAGAACAAAACCTTCTTGGCAGCGTTCCGCAAGCGTTTTGGCGCTGACTATCCCAACGTCACCGAGTTGGCCATGGGCACCTACCAAGGCTTCAAGCTGTGGGCAGAAGCTGTCAAGAAAGCCGGCAGCATCGACCGCATGAAAGTGATCGAAGCACTCGAGAGCGGTATCAGCATCAACGCTCCCAGCGGCAAGGTCACTGTCGACGGTGCTTCACACCACTGTATTTTGGATGTGAGCTTGGCCGAAGTGAAAAACAAAAAGCTCGACATTCTGCAAACGTTTGCCCAGCAAGCACCGTCAGACACCAGCGCTGTGTGTAACCTCAAGAAAAAACCAACTGACAACCAGCAGTACGTGATCAAGGTTTAAGCACGGTTGATTGTTTGAGAGATTGAAAGAGAGAAGGCGTACATGGATCTGGCACTCATTGTTTCCGTACAGGTCCTGTACGCCATCGCCACCCTGGTGATTATTTCAGCAGGGTTGGCGGTGATTTTCGGCATGATGCGCGTCATCAATTTGGCGCACGGCGAGTTTTTGATGTTGGGCGCTTACAGCGCTATTTTTGCGACCAAGGCAGGCGTCAATATTTGGATTGCCATGCTGGTGGTTGCGCCTATTTGTGTGGGCTTGTTTGGCATTGTGGTCGAACGGCTCATTATTCGTCACCTTTACGGGCGCATGGTTGACACCATGTTGGCCACTTGGGGCTTGTCGCTTTTGTGCGTGGGTCTGGTGACTTCTTTCATTGGCAACACCACCTCGGGCGTGTCTACCCCTGATGGCAGTTTTTCCATTGGCGCTTATTCGGTGAGTTTTTACACCATGGCTTTGATTGTCATTGCGGTGTTGTTGTTGTTTGCGATTCGTTGGGTCTTGCGCAGCACGGATTGGGGTTTGATTGCACGCGGCACCATGCAAAACCCTGCCATGGCCGATGTGTTGGGCATCAGTCCCACACGTGTTTACTCCATCACTTTTGCTGTTGGCGCGGCTTTGTCGGGCTTGGCGGGTGGTTTGTTGGCGCCTGTCTCGGGCGTGGTGCCGACCATGGGTGCATCTTTCATTGCCAAGGCTTTCATCACTGTGATTGGCGGTGGTAGCTCCATTCTGGCAGGTACAGCATCCGCCTCTGCCTTGTTTGGCCTCATCAACCAATTGGCTACCTTCATCACCACGCCAGTGTTTGGTGAAGTGGCGCTCTTCATCGCTGCCGTGGTGATGCTGCGTATGTTGCCCCAAGGTATCACTGGACGCTTTTTCAAAGGATCGTTGTGACCGCTTTTCGAGATTCCCCCTGGAGTGCTGTGCTGGTGATGTTGCTTGGGGTGATGGCCACTTTGGCCATACCTAAA
>JBILIR010000351.1:0-8193 GCA_044368955.1 Limnohabitans sp. | reverse complement strand
ATGCGGCGGCTTTCGGCCATTGCCCAGGCCACCAGTGGAACAATTCAGCAAATTGCCTATGTTGGTCTTATCTCGTGGGGCGCGATACAGGTCATTGATGGAAAAATGACGGTTGGCGCGCTCATTGCGGCGTCGATTATAGCGGGGCGTGTGAATGGACCGCTGGTGCTGCAGCTTCCGGCCATGATTGTTCAGGCTTCCTATGCCAAGGCAGCGCTTAAGGGGCTCGACAGCTTCCTTCGACTGCCCGTTGATCGAGAGCCCGACGTTGAATATCTGCGCCCCGAGCAACTTCGAAGTGAAGTGCGATTGGAAAAGGTTGCCTTCATGTATCAAGGGGCTCGCAGTGGGCTCGCCGTTGAGGAATTGAAGATTAGCCCGGGCGAGCGCGTTGGCATTATTGGCCCTGTTGGGTCAGGAAAGTCGACTTTGCTTAAGGTTATGGCTGGGTTATTTCCGCCCCAGAGCGGGGTTGCCTATCTCTCCGGCCTCGATTTGAACCAAATCGCCGAAGACCACTTACGACGCCATGTTGGTTATGTTGGCCAGGAATTTCGTCTCGTTAATGGTTCACTGCGTGAGCAGCTCACTTTTGGGATATCTGATCCGGGGGATGACGCCATTCTTGCCGCGGCCGAGGCCACTGGCCTAAATAAGCTGATTTCCGCTCACCCCAAGGGGCTTGAATTACCAATCAGCGAAGGGGGTAGGGGAGTTTCGGGAGGGCAGCGTGCGCTGGTTGGCCTCACCCGGTTGATGTTGGCTAAGCCGAAGATTTTGCTGCTAGACGAGCCAACAGCCGCTCTCGATCAGGAGACCGAGGAGCAAGCGTTGCGCGCGATAGTCGGCAACCTTGACACTAATGATGCCCTAGTCATGGTCACCCACAAAATCTCATTGCTCAATATGGTTCAGCGCTTGATTGTTGTCGTGAATGGTAAAATCATTTTCGATGGCCCAACCGCTGCAGTGCTCCAGAAACTTAGCCCAGCCTCGGCCAATGCTACGGCTCCGGTTGCGGCAAACATACAAAAGGTAACGATATGAACGCGCGGTCCTCCAGCAGGCGACTGACTTCAATCCCAGTTATTTCTGCTATTCTCGTTGTCGTATTGATCGCTTGGGCTTCGTTTGCCAAGTTGGACCAGGTTAGTCGCGCGACGGCGCAGATCATTCCTGCCGGGCGCACACAGTTGATCCAGAGCGCTGAGGGTGGCGTCATCGACCAGATTTTTGTCCGCGAGGGTGACCTAGTCAAGCGCGGACAAGTTTTAGTCACGCTTGATTCTGCCAAGCTATCGGCGGCTGTGACTGAGGGCGAATCTAAGGTCGCGTCACTTAAGGGTACGTTGGCACGGCTCGACGCGGAACTTTTCGACCGGCCACTGAATTTTCCGAAGGAAATCCTCTCTTACAAAGATGTAATCGACAACCAGAGCATGCTATACGCCAAGCGTCGGTCTGCTCTGAATGCTGAGGTGCGTACCTTGGAGCAGGTCCAAGTGCTCATGCGGCAAGAGATGAACATGACCGAGCCGCTTGTGGAAAGCGGCGACGTTAGCCGGACGGAGGTACTGCGTCTCGCACGCTCTCTCGCCGATATCGGCGGGCAGATTGCCAATCGACGGGCGCGCTATATTCAGGAACTCCAGACGGAATACACCAAAGTCTCGGATGAATTGGTGACTGCCGAACAGGCACTAGCGCAGCGAAAGGACTCTCTCGCCTACAGTAAGATTACCGCGCCAACAGACGGGATCGTTAAGAATGTTCGCCTGACCACAGTCGGGGGTGTTCTCCGCCCGGGCGACGAGGTCATGGTGATCGTGCCGACTGGGGAAGAGTTGATCTTAGAAGCCCGTGTCTCCCCAAGGGACATTGCTTTTGTTCGAGTGGGACAAAATGCTGGGATCAAATTCGACGCTTATGACTCTGCCATTTACGGCTCAGCCAAAGGCAAGGTTACTTACGTCAGCGCAGACACGCTGACCGAACAGACGTCCGGCGGAAATGAAGTGTCTTATTACCGCGCCCACGTCACTGTCGACCTGCGGTCAATGCATTCGGCCAAGGGTATGGAAAAGGTCGCGCTTCAGCCAGGGATGGCTGCTAGTGTTGAAATTAAAACTGGCGAGAATACCGTGCTACGTTATCTGACCAAGCCTATCAGCAAAAATTTCTCGGATAGCTTGTCAGAGCGCTGACCATATATGACAAAACACGCCTCTAAAATTATGCGTGGTTCTGGCGATGGCTTGATACCACGCTTGCGGATCCTCGCTTTTGCGTCGGATGCTGAAAGGGGCGGGGTGTTAGTCGACCAGTTAACGGCGCTGGGCGTAACATCGCAATTAGTTGTCGATGATCCTATGGCGGTTGTGCCCCTATCGGGTGATCCAGAATATGATGCAGTTGTCATAGACGCTGCCGTATCCCCGGCAAAAATCGAGGAGCTGTTGGCACAGGTGACGGCGATAAGACGAGGAAAAGCCCCCATAGGCATTATCCACATGGTAGACAATTTAAAGCCCGTTTCGAAGCCATTAACGAACCGGTCGCTTAGTCCGTTGACGCAATCTGTCACTTCGCAAGATTTGGGAGCGGCTTTGGATGCGTTAAGCCGGTCAGCGGCGCTGACGGCTGCCGACGTGCAGCGTCAGGTTGAGATTATCGCACGCGCGGTCACACGGCTAGGCCAGAGGCTTAACTCGATTAACCACAGCGCCTCAACCCTGCCAATTTTAAGTGAGCTTGACGATGCAGTGTTGGATCAAGAGCCGTCGCACGATGTTGCTAATACAGTTGGCGTCTTGCGACGCATAATCCGAGAACGCCGCGTGCGCGAGCGCTTCTTCAAAGAAGCGCGCTTTGGTGAGCCCGCCTGGGACATTATCCTCGACCTTACGCTCGCCTGGTTTGAAGGTAAGACGGTGGCTGTTTCCAGTTTGTGCATCGCCTCAGGTGTGCCAATGTCAACGGCAATGCGTTGGATCAATGAAATGATTGAGGCAGGCCTCATTGATCGCTGGATCGACCCTACCGATGGTCGCCGCAATCTGATGCAAGTCTCTCCTACTACGCGTGATGCCATGCTTCGCTATTTGGCCGCACTCAACGTTTCCGAAACCGCTGTCAGCCAAAGCGCGCCGGAGGCGGCGGTGCCAGGCTCCACATCGCACTAATTCACCAGCGAGCTGTTCTGTATTCACCGTGTCTCAAATTGAGCTATATATATAATAGCCGTAAGCAAAGGGTGCCTTCCGATAGCCACTATCGTTCGGGTGCTGCAGCAAACGGGTTAGGCGTTGAATTTGCCGCTGTTACGCAAAATTAGACATGGGCCGGCGGAAGCTAAGCGGAACGAAGGCGAAGCTGGACGATACATTACCTATATCTGGGCAACAGCCTACTGGCGTCCGCAGCAAAGATGGCGTAATGACATCAGGGAACTTTCCAAAACGGTAAGCGTTATCCGACATTCACCCGCAAGGCAGGTTTCCGAATAAACAATTCAAAATGGTTGTATCTATATAAAAAAAACCAATATGGGTGTTTTAATGTATAGAATCTACCGAAACCCCTGCTATGGGGGCGAGGTGTAGTTTTTAATCAAGAGGGGTATTACCTAACATGACTGCGATTATCAAAAATGCTGGAAACATCCGGAATGCCAATGCTTTGAGCAAGGCAGCTAAAAAGAAGCTATCAGTAGAAATTGCTGCTGAAGCTAAACTCGTAGCCGAGGCTGCTAATGCTTCAGCTGCAGAAGCTGGTGCCGGCGCCGCTGCAAGCGGTGGCATGGGTTCGGCTCCGCTGATAATCGGCGGTCTTGTTCTTGCTGGTGGCGTTGCTGCTGCTGCAGGCGGCGGCGGTAGCGATGCGGTTGCACCACCACCACCACCACCACCACCTCCACCACCACCTCCTCTTCCTCCTCCTCCTCCTCCTCCGCCACCTCCTCCTCCGCCGACGACAGTCACGGCAGGCGCGACTTCGGTTGATGAAGGCAAGACTGTTACCTTTACGGTATCTGGCGCTGCGGGAGCTGAAATCAGCTACACCCTATCGGGTACTGCTGCTACCTCAGCTGACGTCAATTCGCCTTTGAACGGAGTTGTGAAGCTCGACTCTTTCGGTAAAGCTACCGTTATTGTTGACGTGAAGGCTGACGCCACCACTGAAGGTGCCGAGACGCTTAACCTCGTTCTTTCCAATGGTGCGAAAGTTACCGCCGATGTTGCAGTTAACGACGTTTCGTTGACACCTGCTGCTGTAGCCAAGACTTTTACACTTACTACCGGTGTGGATAGCGGTGCGACTTTTACCGGTGGCGATACTGACGATACCTTCCGCGCAACCGCCTCAACTCTGACGGCCACGGATAGCCTCGATGGCGGCGCAGGCGTTGATACACTGGCGATTGCCGATGCTGTGGGCGGTCTCAACACTGTCAATCCGGCGGGCGTCACTTTGACTAGCATCGAGAAGATCGTAGTTGACACTGTTGGCACCCTTGGCAAGGCCGCCGTCACGGCATCGAATGCTGCCGCGCAGGTTGTTCAGTACACTTTCGGCGCGACGGGTGCTTTTGCCGCGACCGATGTTGTTGCCTACACATATGGCGCAACTAGCGGTTCGTTCGTCCACGGTGCAGCTCAAACCAACGCTGCGACAAACTTTGCTGCGGCGCTCAATGCAACTGCAGGTACGACTATTGCTAGCGTGGGTACCACCGATGCCGCGGCATCTTCTGCGGCAACTGGTTCAACTATCCTTACTCTTTCCGCTACTAATGCCGCTGTAAAGGTTGGGATGTCGGTAACTGGGGCGGGTATCGCTACTGATACAACCGTACTTTCTGTAAGCGGGACTGCTGTGGTCCTTTCTAAGGCTACAACAGCTGCTGTCACCACTGCTGCCGTTTTTGGGGGCGGAGACAAGGCTGTGTCGGTCATCGCGCCGACTGCAGGCACTGCGCTTCCGGCTATAGCTATCACTGGATCAACTGACCCCGACGCTGCGCCCAGCGCAACAGCGACAATTACTGCCAATGCAGCAGCTGTCGCTGCTGCCGATGCGGCTCGTTACAGCTTTGCAGGCTACACCAGCGTGGATGCAGTTTCGGCGAAAACCGTTGGTGGAGCGAACTTGGGTGCTGCCTCAACGCAGGCCGTTACGCTTGCAAATACCGGTGGTGGGTCCACAACAGTGGCTGGCGGCCTCAGCCAAGCTGTTACCACGGACGGTGGCGCGGTTGCTCTTAGTGGTTCGGCTGGTGCTGTATCGCTCACGCATGCTGCTCAGGGCGCTAGCGCAATCACGGTAACTGGCGGCACTGCCGTTACAGTCATCGGAACTGGTAACTCTGGCGGCACCGTGCTGGTTGGTACATCGCCGACTGCCACCGCTGCGCCTTCTGGCCCTTCGGGTGCTGTTGCGGTCAGCGTTTCGTCGAGTAGCGGTACTGCTGGTGCAGTAACTGTAAATGGCGGTTCGAGCGTTTCGGTTACGGAAACCGCAACTCGCTCCGGTCCGTCGGCTACCACCACCTCGGCTTCCACGTCTACGCAAGGTGCTGTAACCGTCAATGGCGGGGCTACAACTACTTCGGTATCGGTCTCACAAACAGCGGCCCGCGACGCCCAGAACTTCCGGCTGGGTGTAGCTCAAGCCCTTGAAACTGTGTCGGTGAAGTTCGCTGCACTTGCTGCTGGCGGTACGGTAACCGTCGAAGGTCTGACCTTTACTGCCTCGGTAGCTTTGACTGCTGCACAGGTTGCCAGTGCATTTGCTGGCCTTGGGATAGGTGATACTTCGGGTTCGGCAGGTGCCGCTTTGGGATCCTACTCGGGTGTGTTGGCTACTACTACAGCTGGTACTGACCTCTTCACTTCGGGTGCGGCCACCGGCGACACTGTTGTATTTGTCTCGCCCACAGCGACTTCACAAGGTGTGGTTGTTGCTTCCAGTGCCGCTGCTTCGCTCCCTGTGGCCACTGAGGTTATTAAGGGTGTTGCTGCAGTGATTGGCAATGGTCAGGGCGGTATTGCGAACGGTGCAGTTACCGTTACAGACGTAAACCACTCACCTACTGGCAGCACAGCTAGTGCTGGTTCGGGTACAAAGCTCGGGGTGATTGGAACTGTAACAGCTACCAACTTCACCACGCTCACGGTCAATAATAGCGGTCTCACAACGCTGAACGTTACTGGTGGTTCGGGCAACATCTCGCTCAACGACGCGTCCAGCTTGGTTGGTGCTTCAGTTCTGCGTAGCATTGCCGTTAATATGGGTGGCCAGACTGGCGGTACCCTGAGCTCGGCAACAAGCAACTATGACACGCTAAACCTGGCGCTGACCTCTGCAAGTTCGCTTACGAATGTCACCATGGCTGGTGTTACCGCGTTGAACCTCAGTGGTTCGGCGGCGTTGTCTGCTACCGGCTTGGCTGGACTGTCTGCTGTCAAGACTATCGCCCTCACTGGGGGTGCGGGCCTGAATGGTGCTCTGACGGTTGTTAGTACCTCAACTCCGCTGGGTAAGGCGGTTGCTGCGGCAGCCACCCTTGACCTCAGCGCATCTACGACCCTGACCCGTGTCGATGCCTCTGCAAGCACTGGTGCTATCAAGGTCAAGGTAGACACTGAGAAGGCTGCGGTTGTTGGTGGTTCTGGTAAAGACGGTATCACTACCACTGCTACGGTGACCAAGTCGATCTCGACGGGTGCAGGTGACGACACCGTTACCCTGGGCGGGGTAACGATCAGTGCAAACATTGACGGCGGCGCAGGTGTCGACACGCTGGTAATGGCCGCTGCTAATGCAGCCACGGTCTCCGCAACCGCTACTCCGGCTGCTGTCTTCAAGTCGTACGTTAGCGGCTTCGAAGTGCTACAACTGGGTGCAGCCACCGTCGATACGTCGGTGAAGCTTGCTGACATTGGTTTCGGCGCTAACACTGTCGTTGCAGGGGCTGTATCTGCAACCAAAACGTTGACGCTTGACCAGTTTGCTAATGGCGGGAACCTTGTGATAGCGGCCACTCAGGCTGGGACTATCGAGCTGACCAATGCCGTGGCTTGGGCTGCAAGTGCTTCAGGTACTGCAGCATCTTACGCAGCAAATTCCGTCAACATCGAACTGACTGGCCGTACTTCTGATACCTTTGACGCTAAGGGTGATCGCACCGCTACGACTGCGGGTACCATAGTCGGAGGCGACGTTCTGCTTTCCAACGTCGGGACGGTTAATATCTCTGCTAAGGATACGGGTTCGTCGGTCTTGGGGGTAGTTGCTGCCCACACTCTCACTCTTACGGACACAAAGGCTCACGTCGTCAATATCCTCGGTAACGCTGATCTGGAGCTAACTCTTTCGAGTGACACTACGCCTGCCACGGTCAATGCTTCATCTATGACCGGTTCATTGACCTTGGATTTGACTGCCAGTGATGCGCTCGTTGGTGGCTTTACAGTTACCGGTGGTGCAGGTGACGACACGCTAACTGCTAGTGCAAACCAGGGTGACAAGTTGATTGGTGGTGCCGGAGACGACACGCTGACTTCGAACGAATTTGCCACTACCCTGACCGGTGGTGCTGGTTCGGATACCTTCGTGGTCTCTGCTACTGTTTCTGCAGCAAAGACGATCTTCACCACCATCACCGACTTCGGTAAAGGTGACACGCTCGACCTGTCCGCACTGGCTGGTACGGCATTCACGGCTACCAAGTCCGATCTGTCGACACTGGGTGCCTCGGCAACATTGTCCGATGCGCTTAACCTTGCCATCACTGGCGCCGCCGGTGATGAAATCCGCTGGTTGCAGTTCGGTGGTGACACCTACGTCGTTCAAAATATCGGTGCGACTGCGACGACATTCGTCGACGGTGAGGACCTTGTTGTGAAACTTTCGGGTACGATCGACCTCAGCGCCATGGGCTTCAATTCCGATACTGTGTCGTTGTCCTTCGCCTAACTTACAATCTACCCGGCCTTGAGACATCAGGGCCGGGTATTTACAAATACATATGGCGCACTTCGTCATAGTCAGCTGGTATTCCGAACCTGGCAATCTTCGGCTGATAAAAAACTAATTTCCGGCTCCGCTTCCGCTATTTTTCCCAGGGGCCTTTATAAAAACTACACAAAAACTGGCCCGTCCTTCTCAGTCTGAAGGGCGGGTCTTCTTTTT
>JBILIR010000048.1:0-8196 GCA_044368955.1 Limnohabitans sp. | reverse complement strand
ATAGCGACCAGCTTGGCGCATCAGCCAAACGGGGGTGTGGTCGGTGGCCTGACGCAAGCAGGCTTTGAGGAAGGTGTCGTTGAGGAGTGGTGCGTTCATAAAGCTTATTGTGGCAGGGGAATGAGGGAGAGGGCTTGAAGTACCAAGTCAGGGCTGAGCACCTCTGACAAAACCTTGGGTGGCTGCTGGGGCACCAGCAACACATAAACAGGTACACCGCTGCGCCCCAAGCGACTCAGCGCCTCGGTAATAGCAGGGTCGCGCCTTGTCCAGTCAGCGCGTAACAGCAGTACTTTTTTGTCGGCAAACGCTTGCAATACCTTGGCATCGCGCAGCGTGGTTTGTTTGTTGACTTGGCAGGTGACGCACCAAGCCGCGGTGAAGTCAATGAAGACGGTTTGACCTGCTTTCATTGCAGCACCCTCGCGCTCAGGCGACCAAGCTTGCCAGCCAGAGTTGCTGCTGGTCTTGTCAGCGATGGCAGGGGGTTCTTTCCAAACCAGCGGTCCCCAAGTGACAACGAGCAATAACAACAGGCCGCCCCACAGACCCAAACCCAGCCATTTGGCCTTGCCTGACAAGCCCAAGGCCCATACACAGGCACTCACCAACAGCAACGCAGCCAGCATCACCGCCATGCCATCGATGCTGGTTTGCTGACCCAGCACCCACAGCAACCACACCACGGTAGCCAACATGGGGAATGCCAGCAATTGGCGCAGTCGCTCCATCCAAATGCCTGGGCGTGGCAACCAGCGTGCCCAAGCTGGCACCCAACTGACCAGCGTGAAGGGCAGCGCCAAGCCCACACCCAAAGCAACAAAGATCAACAGGCCTTGCCACAAGGGCAAGGTGAGGGCAATGCCCACCGAAGCGCCCATGAAAGGCGCGGTGCAAGGGGCGGCCACCACCACCGCCAACACCCCCGACAGAAAAGCATCGGCGAGTGGGTGACGCACCCATTGCGCTGCCAAGCCACTGCTCCATGCAGCGTTAACTTGAATAACGCCCAAGAGGTTCAAAGCGATCAATGTGAACAGCAGTGCAAGTGCCGACACCACCAGCGGCGACTGCAACTGAAAGCCCCAGCCCAGTTGTTGGCCCGATGCCCGCAGGCCCGCCACCAACAGCGCCAAGCCCAGCATGCTGGCAATCACGCCGAGTGCGTAGGTCAAGCCGATAGTGCGGCGCTGGGCCACGCTTTGGTGGTGCTGACTCAGTGACAACACTTTGATGGCAAGCACCGGCAACACACAGGGCATCAGGTTCAGCAACAAACCGCCCAAGAAAGCGCCCAGCAGGGCGGCGAGCAAGGCTGCCCAACTCGCCGCCTCTTCAACCGTTTGAAGTGAGGGGGGGCTGATAAGCGCCGAAGTTTTGGCCAGGGTGGCGCTGCCCTCGGGCGGCCAATTGCCTTCTATGGAAAGGTTCAAATGCCACGCCTTGGCCTGTTCGCCAGAGCCTTCCACAACGAGCAGCCCCAGCTTGGAGGGCTCGCTGCTGTGCATGGCATGCAAAGGAGCTTGCAGCACATAGTCAGCACCTTGCCATTGACCAGCCAGTGAGCCTGTACCCAAGCCGCTGGCCAAAACCTCGGTAGATTTGGCAAAGAGTTGCAAAGGCTTGCCTTGCAAGCTTGAAGGAAGTCCCTGAATGCTCAAAGCCAAGCCCTTGTCTGAAACTTGGGCGTTTTGTGGGGAAGGTTGCAGTGCTTGGGGCTGCGCAGCCAGCAGGGCTTCAAAAGCCGCTGAATGGCTGGCGGTGCTACCCGCCACCGGCAATTGGATTTCAAAGCGGCCCTCTTGGGGAATGCATTCTTGTTTGCACACCAGCCAACTGGCTTGGAGTTGTATTTTCACCGTGGGGACATTGGGTATGAAACCTTTATCCACTTGGATAGGCGCGGCCAGCAACACCCGACCTTCAAAACCATGGTTGACCATGTCGCCCACAGGGATCATTTGGGGAATCGGCCAAAGCGTGTTGCCCGCTTGCAGACCTTGGGGCAAGGTCCAGTTCAGTTGTGTGGCCAAACCGCTGTCACCCGCATTCAGCCAATAGGTGTGCCAGCCCGGTTGGTGCTGCAGCAACAAGCCCAGCAGCAGTGGCTCACCCGCTTTCACGCCTTGCGGCGCATGAGCCACCAACTCGGCGCGTACTTGGGGTGTGGTGACTACGCTGCTGGCTGGCATCTGGGCAAAGCAGGTGCCCAAGCTCAGGCTGAACAAAGCAATGAAACGAAGCAAGTAGTTACGCATAGATCCCATGTTACCCAAGCCTTTAAGATGGAGCGTATGAAGGTTTTTCCACGCTACTGGGCTGATTGCATTACCACCGACTTCGCTGAGATTGACGCAGCACAGGCTGTCGCGGTTTTGCCCTTGGGCGCCACCGAGCAGCATGGTCCGCATTTGCCCTTGTCGGTTGACACCGACTTGGTCAACGCCATGCTGGCCGCCGCCCTTGTCCATTTGCAGCCTACGGACCAAGTGCTGCTGCTGCCCACCCAAAGCGTGGGCCTGAGTTCCGAGCATCTGGCCTATGACGGCACCTTGAGCTTTTCCCCCGCCTCGGTCATCGAGCAATGGTGTGCTTTGGGTGAAAGTGTGGCGCGGGTGGGCGTGAAAAAACTCTTGCTATTCAATGCACACGGTGGCAACGTAGGCTTGATGGACGTGGTGGCGCGTGAACTGCGGGGTCATTGCGGCTTGACAGTCTTTAGCAGCAACTGGTACCAACTGCCTTTGGGCGAAGCTATGCAAGCCTTTGACGCGCATGAACAGCGCTTTGGTGTGCACGGTGGCGACATGGAAACCTCGCTGATGCTGGCCATTGCGCCGCACAAGGTGCGCATGGAAGAAGCGCAACACTTTGCATCAGCGTCCGAGCAGCGTTCCAAAGACTTCGCGTTGTTGGGCGACGGCAAAAGCGCCAAACTGGGCTGGCATATGCAGGATTACAACCTGCATGGTGCGGCCGGCAATGCGGCGGCGGCGGCGGCCGCCAAGGGCCAAGCGCTGTTGGACGCCGTGGGCGTGCAGTTGGCCAAGCTGATTCAAGAAATAACCCGCTTTGAGCCGCTGATTTAATACCGTCATGGCGAGGGGCAAAGCCCCGAAGCCATCTGAACCACGGGGATTGCTTCACTTCGTTCGCAATGACGAAATACCGTTCGCAATGACGATATGCCGTTCGCAATGACGACAAACTCGACTTCAGGTGAACGTCACCCAGTCGCGGTAGGCGGGTGCATCCAAATGGTTGATGGTGTTAAAGCTCACCAAGGTGTGGCGCTTCGGCGTAAACACCAGTTCGCTCACCGCGGTGTTGCGAATGCGCATATTCATCTCGATGATGCTCTCGGGCGGCGTGCCCAAGAGTGTGCCCAGCGCGGTGGAGATGGGGCCGCCGCTGGAGACCATCAACACATCGCCGCTGTGCTGCGACCGCACATGGGCCATGGCGTCTTGGATGCCTTGTACAAATTCGGTGAAAGGCGGCATGCCCGTGGGCTGGGTTTCGGCTCGCATCCACGCTTGCAAGCCTTTGCGTAACAAGCCGAAGTGGTGTTTGTACAGCTCTGGCGTATTGGGCTTGGCCAAAGGTTCGGGGTGGATGGCATGGATCACCGCATGGCTGTCGTATTCATTCAGGCCCGGCCACACCAAGGGTTGAAGTTGCGGTACCAGCAGACCTTCTTGAATGCCTTCAAAGGTTTGGCGGTGTCGCTTCAAACTGCCCATGAGCACCGCTTCAAACTGCAAACCGCGCTCACGGAAATAGTCGCCCAAGCGCTGGCTTTGCTGATGTCCCAAACCGGAGAGATTGTCGTAATCGTCGGCGCCAAACGAGGCCTGGCCGTGGCGCACTAAATAAAGGGTTCCCATGGCGGTCATTGTCGCCAAACTCCGCTTGGCAAAAAGTCTCTTGGGTGACCGCTTTTCAGAGCGTCACTGAGCCTTGTATGCAAGTGACAGATTCGCCACCCACCCAGACTTGGTTTTGTGCGTCGCGGTGTACATACACTCGCCCGGCTCTGGCCAAACAAGTGCCTTGGCTGGCCACATAACTGCTGGGTGCCAAGCCTGCCCCGATCAGCCACTGCCCTATGGCGGCGTTCAAACTGCCCGTCACGGGGTCCTCTGCCAGGCCGTTGTTGCCTGGGAAAAAAGCACGCACCTCAAACTGCGCTTCACCCGAGGCCAAAGGCGCCACCACACCAATGTCCAAGCCTTTGAGCAGTTCAGGGTTGGCTTTCAAGGCCAATACCTGTTCGGCAGATCCCAGCATCACGCCACGCCACTGCGGCCCGTTGTTGCACCAAGCGTGGTGCAAGATTTCAGCTCTGGAAACGCCCAAACCTTCGGCGATCAGCTGCACATCGGCCTCGTCCAAGGGCCCACCTCGACGCAAAGGCGGCGCAGCAAACGCCAAGCGTGTGCCTTGGCGTTGAATGTTGACCAAGCCCACGCCGCACTCTTGCACCACATCACGGCCTTTGGGAACGCCACCCGCTTGCAACCATGCATGGCAGCTGCCCAGTGTGGGGTGACCGGCAAAAGGGAGCTCCCGCCCAGGGCAAAAAATGCGCACCGCGTAGTCGGCTTGCGGGTGGGTGGGCGGCAGTACGAAGGTGGCTTCCGACAGATTGGTCCAGTCGGTGAAAGACTGCATGTGCGCAGTGCTCAGGCCCGTTCCATCCAGCACCACAGCCAAAGGGTTGCCGAGGTAGGGCACGGCGGTGAACACATCCACTTGGGCAAATGCGCGTTGCTTCATGTCGGCCTTTTGTGTTGAATCGCCAGCATCATTGCTGCACCGGCATTTTTCTGCTGATGAAAACGGTCGCCACCACCGCAAGGCCAAAGCCCACGGTGAAGGCGTCCAAGGTTTCGCCCAACACCGGAATGGCGATCAACATACCCAAAAATGGTTGCAGCAACTGGATTTGGCTCACCCGCACGGTGCCGCCCATGGCAAGGCCTCGGTACCAAGCAAAAAACCCCAGCCACATCGAAAACAACGAAACATAAGCAAACCCAGCCCAAGCGCTCCAAGGGACAGGGTTGGTGGGCTGGCTCAGCCATGCCAGGGGCAGCGTCAGCGGCAGGGAGATCACCAAAGCCCAGCAAATCACTTGCTCGGCACCCATGGTTTGCGACATGCGTCCACCCCAGGCGTAGCCCAGCGCGGCAAAGGCCATGGCAGCCAATAGCAACAAATCTGAGGAATGAAAATGCAAGCCCGACTGTCCTGAGCGCAGCAGCGCAAAGCCCACCACCAGCGCGGTGCCGGTGACAGCGCACAGCCAAAACCCCCAAGACGGTTTTTGTTTGTTCATGACCGCTGCCAAACTGGCGGTTGCAAGTGGCAGCACGCCGGTGATGACGCTGGCGTGTGTAGCTTCTACGTAGCGCATGGCCAAAGAGGTCAACAGCGGAAAACCAAACACCACCCCCAGCGCTACCAGGCCAAGGCCCTTCCATTGGTTTTTGCTAGGAAAAGCTGCTTTGCTGACCCATAGATAAATCACCGACAAACAAGCCGCGACGACGGCACGCCCCATGGCCAAAAACACGCCTGACAAATGTGGATCTTCGGGTGAACCGACAGCCAAACGGGTAACGGGCAAGGTAACGGCAAACATCGTCACCCCGAGCAACCCAAACCACATGCCTTTGCGCTCAGTGGGTGTCATACCACTGTGGTTCGCTGGCTTAACACTTCCAAACGTTCCATTGCCGCAAGCAATTCATCATCAATTTGGCCTACCCGCGTGGCTTTGTCAGCCGCAGATTTGGGATCGCTTGCATACAAACCGCCATCGGCCAAGGCTTGGTTCAAAGTAGCTTGTTCTTGCTCAAGTTGCTCGATCAACGAAGGCAGACTGTCAAATTCGCGCTGTTCTTTGAAGCTGAGTTTTTTGGCGGCCGGTTTGGCGGACGGTGGTGAGGCCGTGCCCGCTTGGCCTGCTGACTGAGCCGAATGTTGCAGGGTGTGGCTGGGGGTCTTTGCTGCATCAGCCGGTTTGAGGTCCGCCACTTTTTGCGACCACACCTTGGCGCGGTTCGATTGCAGAAGCCAGTCCTGAACGCCTCCTTCGTATTCTCGCCAGTGCCCTTCGCCTTCGTAGGCGATGGTGCTGGTCACCACATTGTCCAAAAACGCCCGGTCGTGGCTGACCAAAAACACAGTGCCCGCATAGTTTTGCAGCAACTCTTCCAGCAACTCCAATGTGTCAATATCTAAATCGTTGGTTGGCTCATCCAATACCAACACATTGGCGGGGCGGGCAAACAAGCGAGCCAGCAGCAAACGGTTGCGCTCGCCACCCGACAAGGTGCGCACCGGCGAGTTGGCCCGTGCGGGAGAAAACAAAAAGTCACCCAAATAGCTCTTCACATGCTGGCGCTGGGTACCGATTTCTATCCATTCGCTCCCCGGGCTGATGAAGTCTTCCAACGTGGCGTCTAAATCCAGCGCATTGCGCATTTGGTCAAAGTAGGCCACTTGCAAATTCGCACCTTGGCGAACCTTGCCCGTCGTCGCTTGCAATTCACCCAAAATCAGTTTCAGCAATGTGGTTTTGCCCGCACCATTGGGGCCGATCAAGCCTATTTTGTCGCCACGCAACAAGGTGGCGCTGAAATGATTGACCACCCGTTTGTCGCCAAAATTGACAGAAATATCGGTCAATTCAGCGACAATTTTTCCACTAGGCAAACCCGCGTCCACACTGGCCCTGACCTGACCCACAGCATTGCGACTGGCAAGACGTGTGGCGCGAAGTTTTTCCAAACGACCAATCCGCGCGACCGACCGTGTTCTTCTCGCTTCAACGCCTCTGCGCACCCACACCTCTTCTTGCGCCAACAGTTTGTCGGCCTTAGCCTGTGTCACCGCCTCTGCGGCAATTTCCGCTTCTTTCAAGAGCAAATAGCTCTGAAAATTGCCTTGGTAGGAGTTCAAATGCCCACGGTCTAACTCCACGATGCGGGTAGACACCTTGTCCAAAAAAGCACGGTCGTGGGTGATGACAAGCACACTGCCTTTGAA
The DNA here is from genome assembly GCA_044368955.1 of Limnohabitans sp. Lineage (GTDB taxonomy): Bacteria > Pseudomonadota > Gammaproteobacteria > Burkholderiales > Burkholderiaceae_C > Limnohabitans. The sequence continues at coordinate 1,140 of JBILIR010000048.1, read as the reverse complement.
CTCCACCAGCAAGTCCTCTAGCCAATGAATACTGTCCAAATCCAAATGGTTGGTTGGCTCGTCCAAAAGCAAAACGTCGGGCAGCGTCACCAGCGCTTGCCCAAGCGCTACCCGCTTGCGAGTGCCCCCCGAGAGGCTTCCTACCAAAGCCGCGCCGTCTAAGCGTAAGCGCTGCAAGGTTTCAGTAACTCTTTGTTCCCAGTTCCAGCCGTCTTGCAGTTCAATGGTGTTTTGCAGGGTATCCAAGTCGCCATCGCCGGCGTAATAAAGCTCGAGGACCGACTTGAGCGATGCGAGACCCTCGCTCACCGCGTCAAACACGGTCAACTCTGCATTCAACAAAGGCTCTTGCGCCACATAGGCCAAGTTCAGCCCTTGTTGGAACTGAACCACCCCGTCGTCGAGGTGCTCTAAACCCGCCAAAATTTTCAAAAGCGAAGATTTGCCAGTCCCATTGCGGCCAATCAAGCCAATGCGTTCACCCGCTTCAATCGATAAAACGGTGCGATCTAAAAGAGCTACGTCGCCAAAAGCGAGTTGTGCGGATTGCAAAGTAATGAGAGCCATTGCCCGATTATGCAGGCCCGACCCGCCCTCAAAAAAATCGCTGAAGCACTTAAGTCATTGAAAGAAAAGAATTTTTCTCCCAATAGAGTGACGGCACGGAAAAGTTTTTGTTGTCAGGTCTTGCAGGCTACAAAAAGTGAGCTATACTAGCTGGCTCTGCTTTTTAAACGTAACTTAAAAAAGGTTTCGGGTAAAAGCAAAGAAAAAGGCAAATAAGTTTTGACACAGCCTTCAAATTTGTGTCATAATCGAAGGCTTCGCTGATCGCGGCGAGGTTTAAAACAGGCAACTGTTTGGGTTCATTAACAAATTACAGCCGATAAGCGTGGGCGTTTTAAGGCGATTGCCAAGGTTCTAGTAACCGAGTCGCAAGACTTAAAACGCTCATGAAGATAGAAGTGAAGTTCACTTCAATTCCGTTTTTAATGAGTGGCCTCGAAAGAGGCAAAAAAACTATCAAGATCGAACTATAGAGTTTGATCCTGGCTCAGATTGAACGCTGGCGGAATGCTTTACACATGCAAGTCGAACGGCAGCACGGGGGCAACCCTGGTGGCGAGTGGCGAACGGGTG
>JBILIR010000300.1:0-2846 GCA_044368955.1 Limnohabitans sp. | reverse complement strand
GGCAACCGGACAGTTGGTCACGTCCACCGGCTTTTTGCTTGAACCCAATATCACCATTCCCAACAACGCCTCGTCTTTGACGGTTGGTCGTGACGGCACCGTCTCGGTTGAACTCGTTGCAGGCGGAGGTCAACAGGTTTTGGGACAGCTCCAAATCGCCAAATTCATTAATCCGAGTGGCTTGAAACCCTTGGGTAATAACTTGATGGCTGCCACCGCTTCCAGTGGTGAGGTGCAGCTGCTGCAGCCTGGCACCGTGGGTGCAGGTGTGTTGAACCAAGGTGCTTTGGAAGCGTCTAACGTGAACGTGGTGGAAGAGATGGTCAACATGATCGAGACCCAACGCGCTTACGAAATCAACTCCAAGTCTATCGAAGCGGTCGACGGTATGTTGAAGTATTTGAACCAGAACCTGTAATCCATTAAGGCGCTTTCACCATGAAAACACTTCTTTCCTCCTTCGTCTTGCTGGCTGTATTGCAAGGCTGTGCTTCGCACGAACCGGTGTTGTCAAGCTTGTCGCCTTCCCCCGATTTCGCTCCTGTGTACCCCTTGGTCAAAGACCAAACCGCTCCTGCAACCGGTGGCATTTATGGCAACCGCCAAAGCGATGCTTGGTTTGGCCGTGGCCGAAATTACCAAATCGGTGACCTCATTACGGTGATGTTGAATGAATCGACACAAGCTGACCGCAGCCAAAAAACGGACGTCAGTCGTGACGCCAGCAACACCGCTTTGCCCTCGGGCGCCAATACCTTGCTGGGCAATGTCAATCCCTTTTTTGATGGCCTGAGTTTGAATGCCGCTAAAACGGCCAGTACTGGCACAGGTACCGCGGCCCAAGCGGCCAGCTTGACCGGTTCTGTCACTGTCACTGTCACCGAAATTTTGGCCAATGGCAATTTGGTGGTGCGTGGCGAGAAAAAATTGGGTCTGTCCGAAGGCACTGAAGTCATTCAAGTCGCCGGCGTGATTCGCCCCCAAGACATCGGTCCCAATGGCACGGTTCAGTCCTTGCGCTTGGCCAATGCCCAAATTTCTTACCGCGGTACCGGCGACTTGGCTTCTGCCAGCAAACCCGGCTGGGGCACCAGTGCCTTGTTGAAATTTTGGCCCTTCTAACCCACGCTTAAATCGCCATGAAAACCTCATTCTTCAAAACCTGTTTGCTGAGCCTGGCTTGTACCTTGGCCATGCCAGTGTGGGCTGACCGCGTCAAAGACTTGGTGACCGTCGCTGCACAGCGCCCCAACCAGTTGATCGGTTTTGGCTTGGTCGTGGGTTTGCAAGGCAGTGGCGATGATGCCTCTGTGCCCTTCACCACGCAAAGTATGAAAGCCATGTTGGCACAAATGGGTGTGCGCATTGATGGCCCCATGTCCGACTTTGAACAAGCCGCATCAGCGAGTCGAATCGACATCAAAAATGCTGCAGCTGTGATGGTCACAGCCGACTTACCCGGTTTTGCCAAGCCAGGCCAACGCATTGACGTGAATGTGTCTGCGATAGGCAAGGCGACCAATTTGCGAGGTGGCAACCTGATCATGACCGCCATGCGCGGCGTGGACGGCGAAATTTACGCCTTGGCCCAAGGTGCTTTGACCGCTACGGGCATTGACGCCTCGGCTGCAGGTTCCAAGGTGGCGATTGGCGTACCCACAGCAGCACGTATTCCTGGTGGTGCCATTGTCGAGCGTGCAGTTGAAAACCCGTTCGAGAAGGCTGAGCTCTTGGTGATGAACCTGCGTGACAACGACTTTTCTACCAGCAGCAGTATTGTTGCGGCCATCAATAAAAAATTTGGCGATGGCGTGGCACAAGCCATTGACGGTACATCGATATCGGTACGACCTCCTCAAGACTTGAATCAAAGAGTGTCATTCATGGGACTCTTGGAAAACATCGAGGTCACACCTTCCGAGCCGAATGCACGTGTGGTCATCAACTCGCGCACCGGCACTGTGGTGATCAACCGTGCGGTGCGTGTTACGGCGGCGGCTGTTTCTCACGGAACGATTTCGGTGGCCATCACGGCGACCAACGAGGTGTCTCAGCCTAACCCGCTGTCCCAAGGTCAAACACAGGAAGTGCAAAACGCCGACATCGCTGTTAACGAACCCAAAAACCCCATGTTCCTGTTCAAGCCAGGTGTGGACTTGCGTGAAATTGTGGATGCAGTCAACCAAGTCGGGGCCAGTCCTTCATCTTTGATCGCCATTCTCGAGGCTTTGCGCAGCTCTGGCAGCTTGCGAGCCGAATTGATCATCATTTAATTTCACCTAAAAGCCAGCCATGAGCGAATCCACCAACATCAACAGCGCCAAGTCGTACAACGACTTCTCGGCTCTGGGCGAACTGCGCGGCAAAGCGCAGCGCAATGAAGCGGGTGCGATGCGTGAGTCGGCTGAACAATTCGAGGCCTTGTTCATCCAAATGATGCTCAAGTCCATGCGTGAAGCTTCCAGCGCCATGAAAAGCGACTTGTTGCACAACAACGCTTTGGAAACTTTTGAAGGCATGTACGACAAAGAGATTTCCATGCAAATGGCCAAGCGCAATGCACTGGGCTTTGCCGACGTGGTGGTGAAAAACCTGAGCCAGCAAAAATCTGTCCCCAGCACTTCAGAGCTGCTGCAGTTGCGCCAAACCTCGATCATCCAAAACGGCATGCCCTTGAATGCGCCAGTGTTGCCCATGTCTTTGGTCAACAAAGAACAGGCTGGCATGGCTTTGCAAAAAAACACCTTGAAACCTTTGCCGCTGGCGCCTGCCATGCCCATGAAATTGGGGAATGAGCCATGAGTGACTTACTCGGCATCAGCAGCACCGCCGTCGCCGCCTACCAA
>JBILIR010000353.1:0-8276 GCA_044368955.1 Limnohabitans sp. | reverse complement strand
AGAACTTCTACAACTTCAACCGACCGCACGGTGCTTTCAACGGAAAAACACCCTATGAAGCCCTTCGCGAAAGGCTATAATCTCTCCCAGTCGATGTCCCGCTAGATCGTCAACCTTACAGATAGCGACGGCCTGGTCCTTGCGGAAGGTGTTGCCGACAAGTGCGGCTTTAATTTGGGAATCAGTTAGTGCTGGTGCAACAAATTCAGGTCCAGACTTCGAAAAGCCTATCCCTCCCTCGCCGCCAGAACCTTCCATGATCTTTTCACGCGCCTTGCCGAACGGGACATCCCGTTGACCAGTGGCGCTATAAAATTTGTCAGCACTGTCGGCGGGCTTGGGCCCACCTTCGCCAGCTTCGCCTTCGCTCGCATAAACTCCTGTGGTCAACGAAAGCGCAAGGCCAGCGGCTACCCATATTTCCTTTTGATCATTTTAAGAACCTCCTGTTGTGAGTTAAAGCGATGTTTCTAGCGACAGGCGCACTGACGCTGGCAGGCCCGGTGCGATTAGGCTGCTGCTTGCTGTTCCCCAGTAACGCTTGTTCGTGATGTTGTCAGCATAGAGACGGAACGTTGTCTCGCGACCGATCAGCGCTGAAGTTGTGTAGCTCATCCCTAAGTCGAAGGTGGTGTAACTGGGGACTGAAAAAGTGTTCACCGCATTTCCGAACCGCCTGCCAACGTGGAACATGCCTGCCGAAACGGCAAGTCCTTCCGCGAAGGGCAGCTTGTACTCGGCAAACAGCGACCCGCTGAACTTTGGAGCATTCTCAACATTTTTGCCAACGACGGTGGCGGCGCCGCTTACCTGCTTTGCCTTCAGCGAAAGCGCCGTGGCATAAATCGACAGATCGTCGGTGACATTACCGGTAAAGCTTGCCTCAAGTCCCTTGTGCTGCGCCAACCCATCAAGGACGAAGAAATTCGCTGGATTAGTATAAGACGACGCACGGTCGATTTGGAAATAAGCCAGTGTCAGCAGCAACCGCGGCTGCAGCTGAAACTTGAAACCGGCCTCGTATTGTTTGCTGGCCGCGGCCGGCAGCGATTGTCCAGCATTCGCCGATGTGGAAGGCGCGATACGCGCATTCTCGAGACCCTCAATATAGGTCGCATAAATGCTTGCCCTGTCGATTGGCTTTACAAGAAGGCCGGCCGAATATGAAGTAGGGTTAGTTTCGTATTGCGTTCGCGTCTCAACGTTGGCGACCGAAAAGGCGCGCGTTGTTTCGTCGTAGTTGGTCTTCCGAACTCCAACGGTTAGCTGAACGGCATCGCTAAATGAAATTCGGTCGAACGCATAATAGCCCAGATCGACAATGTTCGATAAGCTTGAAACTGCAGGCGCCGGCAATCGCGTTTCCGATACTACAACGGGATTGAAATAGTTGTTTGCGTAGGTTGCAACTTGGAGGCGCGGATTGACCGCGTCCCGTTGGTTGCGCGTTACCCCCACGATCAGTTCGTGGAGCAAAGGCCCTGTGTCGAATGTCCCGGCAATTTCGCCACGAAGAAATTGGTTTTCATAATCATTGTCGTTTGCAAGTTCGACCGACAGCGTTCCAGCGCCGGTCGTTGCATCAGTAATTCGGAAGTCCGAAAAGCGTCGGTCACGCGTTAAATTGGATACGCCGGCATTGAGGGTGAACGCCCAAGCTGGTGAAAATTTATACTCGGCGCGGGTAAGAAAATTATATTCGCGGCCAGTGAACCTTTGCCAGTTCGAACCGATATTTTTCCGGTGTGACTGCAGCACAGGCAGAATAAGGGCCCCAGCGATCGCGATCGGCCGTAACGTCGTCGGTTCAACGATATCCTTGAAGATATACTCCGCGTCAGCCTGCAACGTCAGCCCCGGCGCCAGTTCCCAGTCGAAGGCACCCGAAGCAAGAAAACGATGCCCATCCGTGCGGTCGATGCCATTGTCCAGATGGGCCGCTAAAATATTAAGCCGTAGGCCAACACTACCAACCTGGCGCCCAAAATCAAGATGCGCACCAGCCTGACCAAAGCGGTTACCGAAAACGCGGATGCTGCTGACTGGGTCAGCCGACGCGCGTTTCATGACCAGATTAACAATACCCGAGGGCGTAGAAAAGCCATAATAAAGCGCTGACGCGCCCTTCAACACTTCGACGCGAACCTTGTTCTCCAGCGGCAGGTCGACAAGATTGACAATCGGCAGGCTACCATTGAGCCGCCAGTTACCTCGGTTTTCCACTGGTATACCACGGATGGAAAGATTGCTGTAGACCGCTGCATTAATCGCTGCCGCCGTCACACCGGGCGTGTTTCGAAGAGCGTCGAGTGCAGAGGTCGCAAGTTGTGCATTCAAAACCTCTTCCGGAATGACGCTAATAGTCAAAGGCGTGTCGATCTGCAGTCCGTTGCGAAAAGTACCTGCTTGTACGGTATCGTTCCGTTTACCTGTAACGACGATATCCCGGAGTTCCGGACCACCCTCGTCCTCGGACTGCTGTGCAACCGCAATTCCTGGTGACAACATCAACGCGCACAAAGCGGATGATAGAGATGCTCTATTGAAAGTGCGCATAAGACCCCCCCCAACTAATTAAATGTACTTCTAAACATTATAGAACAATATTGTACTTACGTTGTCAATAGTTGAATTTCTTTCCGGTCGTCAAGATGGAGAGACGCGGCGATAAGTTCCCGAGTATATGCATTTTTTGGAAAATTTAGGATCTCCGCAGCTCGCCCTTCTTCGACGATGCGTCCGCTCTCCATTACAATCAGTCGGTCTGCAATGCGTTCGATGACGCCAAGATCATGGGTGATGAACAGGCAGCCGAAACCCTGTTCGCGTTGCAAGCGTTCGAAGAGATCGAGCACCTGGGCCTGCACGGTCATGTCAAGCGCCGAGGTCGGCTCGTCCACAACGACAAGTGCCGGTTCGCCAATCAGGGCGCGGGCGATCGCGATGCGTTGACGCTGACCACCCGAAAGCTGATGCGGAAAACGCATTTCCATTCCCCCGAGCCCAACGCTCTCCAACATCGCAGCCACACGTGTCCCAATGACGCCTTGATTTACACCGCGAATCGCGAGCGTCTCGCCAATTAGCGTCCCAACGCGTAGCCGGGGATCAAGCGATGTAAACGGGTCCTGGAATACCATCTGCACTGCACCACCAGCTTGTGCGCGATGAGGCAAATCGAAGATGATGCTTCCCCTAGCGGCGCCCTGAAGACCAGCGAACACGCGGCCAAGCGTCGTTTTTCCGCTCCCCGATCCACCTACAACGCCAACGACCTCACCCTCGGCGATATCGAGAGACACTGCGTCCAGTGCATTGCGAACCGCACCACGGCCAAAGCGTCGGCGCTCACGAAAGCTTACGGTGACCTCTTTTGCAACCGCGATCAATCTTCCGACAGGCACTGTGCGTTCTTCGACGGGGCGACGCGGCACAGCCGCAACCAATGCGCGCGTATATTCAGCGCTTGGGTTGCGGAGGATGTCTTCCGCAGTGCCAACCTCGACTAGTTCACCTTCCCGCATAACCGCAATGCGATCAGCATAGCGCGCCGCAAGGCCGAGATTGTGCGTGATGAGCAGCACCGAACAGCCGAATTCCCGGCCAAGTTCAACAATAAGGTCGAGTACCTCGCGCTGCGCCAATGTATCGAGCGCCGTCGTTGGTTCGTCAGCGATGATCAGCTCGGGGCGCAACAAAAGGGTCGAGGCAAGCATGATCCGTTGCCGCATGCCGCCAGAAAATTCATGCGGATAACTTCTGAGCAACGCCCTAGCATTGGGGATGCGAACGCGCTCAAGCATCTCTACCGCGCGGTCGCGCGCCTCGTCGGTACGTGTGCCACAATGCCAATGCAGTCCCTCGATCAGTTGATCCCCGATCGAAATCGCAGGATTAAGCGAGGTCAGCGGTTCTTGTAGAACCAAGCCGACACGGTTGCCGCGTAGGGCGCGAAGCGCTTCCTCGTTCATCGTGTGAAGCGCATCGCCGCTCAGAAGGATATCTCCCTCACTACGCTCTACCCCATCTGGCAATAGGCCCAACACGGAGCGGGCGAGCATTGTCTTGCCGCTTCCCGATTCACCAACGACAGCTAAGATCTCCGCTCGCCCAACGTCGATCGAAACCGAGCGCACGAGCGGAGTGCCGCTACTGTCGCGGATAATAAGGTGGCGAATCGACAGCACGCTCATCGCGCCGTCCTCGGGTCCAATCGATCGCGAAGCGCGTCACCCAACAGGTTTGTGGCAATCAGTGTGAGCGTAATGCTCAATCCCGGAGCAATGGCCAGGTGACTGGCATCAGCAAGATGCGGGCGCGCTGCAGACAGCATGTTACCCCATGTCGGGGTCGGCGGTGAGACGCCAACTCCGAGAAAGCTGAGTGCACTTTCCGACAAAATTACCCAACCGAACAAGCTGGTCATCATAACGATAATCGGTGCCATCATGTTTGGAAGGACGTGCCGCCACAAAATGCGTGTGTGTCCTGCCCCGGCGACCCGCGCGGCAGCGACATAATCAAGTTCGCGGATCGACAGAGCCGATCCGCGAACAACGCGGACAACAATTGGGATATAGGCAAGTGTAAGCGCACCTATGATCCCCCATCGGCTGGCACCCAGTACAGCAACCAGCGCCAAAGCGAGTAAAATACCAGGAAAAGCTAAGAGTGCCTCTGCGACCGCCATCACAATACGGTCGGTCCAACCACGGAAATAGCCCGCAATCATTCCCGCTAGCGTCCCAACGATGGTCGCTAACGCTACGACCGTAAACGCGATCCCGGCACTAATCCCCGCACCGTGCGCGATGCGGGCAAGTACGTCACGTCCGAACTCGTCAGTGCCAAGCCAATGCGCAGTCGAAGGACCCTCCAGGCGAGCGGTGATATCGACAGCAATTGGGTCCGGCGTCAGCGGAGATATTCCAATAAGGACCACGGCCAACATAAGGATGCCTGCACTGCCGCCGATGATGCTATTGAGGCGAGACTGGCGTGTCATGCATTCACGATCTTCGGATCGAACAGTGGGTAAATGAGGTCAACTGATAAGTTGACGAGGATGTAAATACAGGCGGTAAAAAGCAAGCATCCTTGTATAACAGGATAGTCCCGCGCAAGCACCGCATCAACCATAAGCCGCCCAAGCCCAGGCAGAGTGAAGACCGTTTCGATCACTGCAATCCCTCCGAGCAAATTGGCGAGTAGTAATCCGGTCAGGGTCAAAGTCGGAGCGAAGGCGTTGGGGAAAACATGGCGACTAAGCACCCGATCATCGTCCAGTCCCTTGGCACGCGCGTGCAGCACATAGTCGAGCCCAAGCACTTCAATCGCCGAAGCGCGCATCATGCGGGTCAGCACGCCAAGTTCAGCGAGCGCGAGGACGATTACCGGCAGAACCATGTAGCTTAATGCCGCGACTGGATCTTCCGAGAATGGCACAAAGCCGATGACCGGTGCCCAGCCGAGCTTGAGTCCGAAAAAGAGCATGAACATCAGGCCAAGCCAAAAAGCAGGAATAGACAGCAGAACCGTTGCTGTTGTGACAATTATTATATCTATTGTCCGACCTCGATTAAGGGCGGCATACAAACCGCCAATCACAGCGATGATCAATGCAAGTGCTACTGCCGCCACGACGATCGGGGCGCTAACTGCAAACCGGTCGAGGACCAAGTTGGTCACCGGCTGGCCACTAAGCAGTGACGTGCCAAGGTCGCCATTGGCCACGTCGCCGGCCCAACGCAAGAACTGAGCAGGCATTGGCTCGTCAAGGCCCATTTGCGCACGTTTTGCATCAATTTCGGCCAGGGAAGCGGTCTCGCCGAGCAACACTTGAGCGGGATCGCCCGGTGCTAATCGAACCATACCGAACACAGCGATTGCAACTAAAAGCAGCGTCGGTATTGCCAGTCCCAGCCGTCTGATCAGATATCGCGTCACGTTCCTTCTACCCCATCTGTGCGTTACGGCTTCTTGCTTACGCCCCACAGTCGCTGCTGCACGGCAGGCCAGTTCTTGACGCCCGATATGCCCGACCGCCAAGCGATAACATGGGGTGGATTATATGTGACAACCAGCGGCGTTAGCTCACGCATCCGCGCATTCAACTTGTCGAATGCCGTTTGCCGCGACTCATCGTCAGTTGCCGCAGCTGATTGTGCAAGGAGTGCTTGGGACACCGGATCATCCCATACCTTGCGCGGCTCGTCGGCCTTGCGGCCGATTACCGTCGCAAAGTTGAATGTCGGGTCAAGCCTCGCTGAATAGGCAAATGCCATTGCCTGATAATCTCCGTCGGCATAACGGTCGAACTGCGTTGCCCAGTCGAAGGTTTCGATTTCGAAGATAATTCCTGCTTCTTTTGCCATCGCTTGGATCAGCACCGCGGCGTCGAACATCTGCGGATAACGCTTGTTCGTTGCAAGTTTGATCGTTTGGCCACGATATCCGCTTGCAGCAGCCAAAGACTTCGCCAACGCGATGTCACGGCGGATTAGATCACGCTGTCCGCCCTTATAGTAGGGGCTCGAAACGGGGACCATTGAGCTGTTTGCTGTTGCCGTTCCGTTTGTCGTGTTACGCGCCAGTGCTTGGACGTCAATCGAAAGCGCGATTGCTCGGCGCATCTGTGGGTTAGCAAGCACTGGATCTTTGGTCTGCAGCAACAGCGCATACACATCCATCAAAGGCTGCGACACGACTGTGACACCGGACGTCTTCTTCAACGGTGTCACGTCCGATGGAGCAACGCCATCAAGCAGGTCGATCTCGCCGCTCTGCAAAGCTGTGCGCGCGGCGGTGCTATCGGGAATAATTTCAAAGCGCACCTTATCGACTAGCGGTGTCTTGTTACCGACATTGCCCGTCGCTGGCGAGTTCAGAGCGCTGTAGCTGCCGAACTTGACCAACTCGATGTACCGGTCTGCCTGCCAGCTATTGAATTTGAACGGCCCAGTGCCAATCGGCGCGCGCCATTTACCTGCTTCGTCGAGCGAAGCAGGATGGATCACCGCTGTACCGTGGCAATCGACCTTGGCGAGAATTTTGAGGAAAAGTGGGGCCGGTTTCGCAAGTGTAACCACTACCGTATCTGTACCTTCTGCCTTGACTGCCGAGATCGGCGCAAGCCCATCTGCGCTAAGATCCGACTTGCAGCGCCACTCACTGTCTTCAGAAAGATACCGTTCAAACGACCAGATTACTTCAGCCGAGGTCAGTGGCGCACCATTGTGAAAGGAGACGCCTTTGCGTAACTTGAACCTATATTGACGTCCGTCGGATGAAACCTTGATCGATTCTGCTAGGAGAGGCGCAACTGATCCGTCATCGCGAAGCCCAACGAGGCCCTCGCCGATCTGCATAATCACGGTGTCAGTGTTCTCGTCACGTGATCCGCCGGGTTCGGTGCCCAATATGTCGCTGTTAAGGCGGGTTATCAGCGTTACTGGTGCTACGCTTGACGCCTCTTCCTTCGAGTTCGACCAGAAGGCCAGCGCAATGGCGATGGCTACCACCAAGATCAATCCAATCAGTATAATGCGTCGCATCCGACTGTTCCTTTAAGTAAGATGATAGACTGTGAAATTAGGATTTTCGGCAGGCAACATAGCCACCTCGATCCGACCTTTGCCCGGCTCCATTATTAGCGAAGCCACGGTCGCGCTCAGGTCCGTGAAGGATGACGGGCGCGCCGGTCTGCAAATCGACCAAGGCGATCCATAATTGTCCAGCAGGACAGCGCGGATATCTTCGATAGTAATAGCGCCCGACTTGCTGCGTAGCAGCGCTTCTCCACGATGCTGACGCTGAAAACTGCATGGAAACGCAAGGCCGCCGTCCGTCTTCAGTTTGATCTGCGCCGCCAAGCTGAGCCAGTGATTAGCGTGTACGAGCAGGCCATCCGTCGCGGAGAACTCAAAAGCCTCATCTGGCGCGCATTCAAAATCGAGGACCATGCCGCCGGCATCACTAAGCACAACGTTGTTTGACGCCGATTTCGGCGTACTCACCACCGCCTGCACAGCTGTCGCCATATGCGCTTGGTCAAGCACGCGGCGTCGCAGCAGCGCCAGCGGAACGCCCAACTTTTTGTAGTCGCGATCACATTCTAGATAATTGGCTGCAACCGCTAACCCAGCTTCGTTAATACCGAAACGGGCAAGCGCACCCGCTTCAGTGAAGGTCAGATAATCAGGACCGTCGTTGCGACGAACGCGCAGCATCACCGACGCCTCTGCGGCTTCCATTTTCCAATCCCAATTATGCGCATG
>JBILIR010000001.1:0-30082 GCA_044368955.1 Limnohabitans sp. | reverse complement strand
ACATCTCAAGAGAATTTGAAATGCCACACAAAAAAGATGCAACGGTAAATAAAGCCACTGCGCTGGCAAATACTCGGCGAGAGCCAAATCGATCTGACATCCAACCGCTGAGCGTGATGCATACTGCCAAGCTCAGCAGATAGCTTGTCATGACCGCCTTGAGGCTCAGAGGTGACACCCCAAGACTGACAGACATTGCTGGAATCGCGGTATTGACTATCGTCGCGTCCAGCTGGTCCATAAACAAAGAAACGCCGACAATCAAGGGGAGAATGCGTTTGATCTTCCTTGCTTTTGCGTCTTCTGCGTCAGAGGTTTTAATTGAATCCATGCTGAAATATAGCTGAGTATTCTCAACAATTTAAGGGTCATTTAATTCAATTAAGATAGTTTGAACGTTCACTTTTGTGACTTGAAAGACTTTGAAATGAAACGCATCCACTACTTTTCTTTTTTCGCTTTGTTTTTGTTGTCTCTGAACCCAGTTTTTGCACAACCACGTGCCTACGCTACCAACGAGGGTGCGGGCACTATCTCTGTCATTGATATTGCCACAGATACCGTGGTCTCCACCATGGAGACTGGCGGAAAACCGCGCGGTCTCGCCGTGTGCAAGGGCAGCAAAAAACTCTACGTCACAGAACAGACCAAAGCGCAGTTGTTGGTGATTGACCCTTTGAAGGGCGTGATTGAGCAACGCGTTGCATTGGGTGAATCCCCTGAAGCGGTGTATTGCTCGCCCAATGGTGAATGGCTGGGCGTGGCCAACGAAGGTTCAAACAGCGTCAGCTTCATCCACACACAGCGCCTGAAAGTGGAGTTTGAAATCCCGGTTCATGGCAAAAACCCAGAACATGGTGTGTTCAGCCCGGATGGCAAGTTCATGCTGGTTTCTGCGGAAGAAGCCGATCAAGTCGACGTGTTAGACATTGAAAAACGCAAACAAGTGGCTTCGATCATAGTAGGCGAGCGACCACGCGGCATCGCATTCAGCCCTGATGGCAAAAAAGCCTATGTGGCCGTCGAGGCTGCCAGTTTTTTGGTTGCCATTGACATGGCCGAGCGAAAAGTGGTGGGCAAGCAATCAGTGGGTAAGCGCACTGCGGGTGTATCGGTCTCGCCGGACGGTGCTTATGTGTTTGCCACCAATGGAGGGGACGCGAATGTGGCCATGGTTGATACCGCCACATTCAAAGTGGTGGAGAACATCGCCATCGGTCAGCGTCCTTGGAACATGAGTTTTTCACCTGATGGTCAAAAACTTTATATCGCCTCGGGGCGCAGCGGCTCAGTCAGTGTGGTGGATGTGGCCAGCCGCAAAATGGTCAAAGAAATACCGACAGGTAAACTGCCATGGGGCGTGGTTATTAACTAGTCGCCTTGTTTCTGTCCATTAACCGAAAGTTTTCATGAGTTCTGACCATTCCGCGACCGATGCTGCCGGTGACATAGCGCTGCCTTTGAAATACGACCGCATGTTGGTGGTGCTGCATTGGGTCTTGGCCATGGGGCTTTTTTACCAACTGGGTTTGGGCTTGTGGATGGAAGACATTCCCAAAGACCCTCCAGGCCTTCGCGCCGAGTGGTTCAATCTGCACAAATCAATTGGCATTTGTCTAGGCTTGTTGATTTTGTGGCGCTTAGGCTGGCGCGTCACCCATTCGGTGCCTGCAGCCCCCATTGGCAACACAGAGTTTCAAAAAAAGTTGAGCAAATGGGTCCATCGGCTTTTGTATCTGTGCATGGTTGTGTTGCCAGTGACGGGCTTCATGGGCTCTAGTTTCTCTGAGTACCCCATCAAGTTTTTCGGCATACCTTTGCCCAAACTATGGGATTCCTCGCCAGAGGGAAAAGAGCTTTTCAGCGAGATCCATGAAGTCACGGCTTTTGTCATGATGATCATCATCCTCTTGCACATAGCGGCTGCCGTATGGCACCAATGGGTCAAACGAGATGGCTTGCTCAGTCGGATGGGTTGGAGCCGCTAACCACCCGCCCTTTGTCCACCTGAATCACCTCTTGGGCAAAGGCATGCATATCTTCCTCATCGTGGGTGATCAGCACCATGGGCAAAGACAAATCTGCTTGCAGTTGTAACAATTCACTTCGCAATCGTTGTCTTAACGGCCGGTCCATGGCTGCAAAAGGTTCATCCAACAACAAGGCTTCTGGTTGAGATACCAAGGCACGGGCTAAAGCTGTTCGTTGACGTTGCCCACCCGAGATCTGTTCGGGGTACAGGCTGGCGATAGCTTCAAGTTGGAACACCTCGATCCAATGGTTGACCGATGGGTCTTTGTGCGAAGCAGAGGGGTTAAGCCAGCCTTGTTGCAGAGCAAAACCAATGTTTTGTCGCACGGTCAAATGAGGAAACAAAGCGTAATCTTGAAACACATAGCCAAGCGCACGCAGACGACTTGGCAAATTGAATTGGCTTTGGCTGTCAAACAAGACCTTGTCTTTGAAGACCACCCGACCTTGTTGGGGGGTATGCAAACCCGCCATCATCATCAAGGTTTGCGTCTTGCCTGCACCCGAGGGGCCAAACAACACCAAGCGCTGGGCATTGCTTTTGAAAGCCATCGAAAGCTCGAAGGCAGATTCTTTTTGCCCGAGGCGACTGTGTAGCTCAACCTGCCACATCATCTCTCACCCCGTTGGGCTTGACCCGCAATGCGACCTGGTGCCAAATAACCCGCACTCAACAGCAGTGCCAAACAACTGACAGAGGTCACCAACACCAAAAAGTTTGCGGTTTGGTCTTGCCCAGCTTGCACCGCTTCATACACGGCGATCGACAGGGTTTGCGTTTCACCGACGATGCTGCCAGCCACCATCAGTGTGGCGCCAAACTCGCCTGTTGCCCGTGCAAATGCCAAGAGGGTGCCAGACAAAATACCTCGCCAAGCCAAGGGCAGCGTGATGCGAAAGAAAACAGCCGCCTCACTCAGGCCCAGTACCCGAGCTGCTTGTTCTAAGGAGGGTTCAACATTTTCAAATGATGCTCTTGCAGCTTTGAAGACCAGTGGGAAGGCGACCACGCTGGCCGCGATGACCGCACCTTGCCAAGTGAAGATCAACTGAATGCCAAGGTTTTGTTGCAGCCACTGACCTATGGCACCATGGCGACCCAGCAAAACCAACAAGTAGTAGCCCAGCACCGTCGGGGGTAAGACCATCGGCAAGGTGAGTACTGCGTCAATCACATCTCGGCCTCTGAAACGCAAACGTGACAAGGCATAACCGACGGCAACACCCAGTACCAAATTGATGGCTGTGGCCCAACCCGCTACTTTCAGGGTGAGTGCAAGCGCGACCCAAGCAGTATCCATAGCGGTTTAAATGACCTTGAAGTGGTGCGTGCCGTCACGTTGGAGTTGTTCTACCAAACCGTGTTGCCAATCCAAATAAGCTTGCATGGCAAGCCCAAGGTTATCGCTGCCTTCATAAGGGCGACGGTAGTGATCGATGCGAGGACTGGCCAAATAAGATTCGCCTTGTTGGGTACTGAAGCCAGCCGCTTGCCACGCCGCATTGCCGCCCGGTAACCACAGAACTTCCACGCCAGGTCGCAGCAGCGGTTGCAACTCTGCCACGGCATACCGTGAAATACGTCCATCGCCACAAGTCAAAACATAGCGGTTGGCTTTGTGCACACGGTTGAAGTCTTGTGTCAATTGAGAGCGCAATAACCACCACGCGCCTGGAATATGGCGTTTGACATAGGTTGCGCTGTCACCGACATCAATGACCATGCTCAGGTTGCTGCGGTTGGCCAGCCAAGTTTTGAGGGTTGGCGGATCAACCACAGACAAGGGCGCAAGCGTGGGAGGCAAATCCTCATCGAGCACTGTGCTTTTACTTTGCAGATCTTGTGGGGTGATGTCTTTCATCACAGCAACTTGCCAGCCCATTTGGGCCAACCAAGACGCCGTCATGCTGGCGCGAACACCATCGTCGTCATACACCACCACACGTGCACCTCGCACACCAATGAAGTGATCGGTCTCTTGCACCAGTTGACCCCCTGGTGCACTGACAGCGCCAGACCAATGACCTTGGGCATATTCTTCGGGGGTGCGAACATCGAACACATAGGTGTTGCGATCGGTTTCAGTCAACCATTGCTTCACAGTGGCTGGGTCGACGCGGGGAACACCTGCGCGGAACAACAAGGCCAGAGCGGAGGCTGCGGCTTTGCTGCGATCGTTCTCATTGGTTTCGCCATAGCGCAGGACAGCCCCTTTGACCACATCCAAACCCGCAAGCGTCCACGCTGTTGTTCCATTGCGCAAGGCGCACACGGGGTTGGGAATACCGGAATTGATCAGCGACTGTGCGCCGATGATGCTGCGGGTGCGCCCCGTGCAGTTGATCACGATACGGGTGGTGGGACTGGGTGCAAGTGAGCGTGCTCTTAAGACCAATTCGCCGCCTGGGACGCTGATGGCGTTTGGAATGCTCATCGATTGGTATTCATCAAACCGGCTTGCGTCAAGTAACACCATGTCTGAGCCTCTTTCGAGCAAGGCCTTGACCTCAAGGGCAGAAAAAGAGGGGGTTTTGCGTTGTGCTTCGACCAGTTCGCCAAACGATTTGCTGGGAACATTCACGTCACGAAACAACTCACCGCCAGCAGCTGCCCAGCCGGCCAAGCCGTTTTGCATCACGCTTAATTGGCTGTAACCCATGCGTTGCAATACAGGCATGGCTTGCAGCGCCAAGCCTTCGCCATTGTCATAAACCACCACAGGTGTGTCGCGTCGCGGTATGCGTCGCCACACATCCACTTCAATGCGTCCATAGGGTAAGTTGATGGCAAACAAAGGGTGGCTTTGGGCATAAGCGCCTTCTTCGCGCACATCCACAAGCGCGATTTCTTCCTTGCCCAAGAGAGCCGCTCTTATCTGTGCGTAGCTGCTGACTGCGTAAGGATGGGAGACTTCAGCAGCCATTGCCTCTTGCGCAACCTCGTTGCTTGGCTCAGGGCTGACCAGCACAGCTGCTTCAGTCACAGGCGCGGGTACGGCAACAGAAGGTGCCACAGTGGGGGCAGAAGCTGGGGCAAAAGCAGGGACGACGGAAGATGCAGAGGGTGCGACGACAGGTGCTGGTTGCGTTGGCGCTTCTGCAACCGCTGTGACATTGGCATAGCCAGACACAAATTTGCTGCGTGTTCCATCTTCTCGGTAACTGTTGCGTTCAATCAGACCAATATTGCCACCGTACACATGGATGCTCAGGCAGACTCCATCGGCCAACGCATTCCACACTTTGTGGACGTCTCCGATGCGTGGCGAGATGGCTTCAACGTCGCCAGGCAACATATCGATTTGAAAACCTGCTGGCGCCCAACGACCATCGGACATGCGACTGTAAGGTTGACAAAATTCAGAACCGCGCAACATACCTACCAAGCCCCAGACGGTGTGGTCATGGATAGGAGTGGACACACGGGGCGCACCTACACAACTCACCACCGAAAAGCGGTCTTGTGGGTCTGCATACAACAAATACTCTTGGTAATACCGTGGGTGGGGTTGTGCAAACTCGGCAGGCAACCAGTCATCGTGCGAAACCAGAGACTGCAGGCATTGGCGTGCTTGAGATAACAGTTCGGCTTCTGCAGGTGCAATATCCACCAAGCGCGTCATTTGCGCTAAGAAATGGTGAAAACGAGCAATAGAAGTGGGCGTAGTGGCTGACATCTCGGGACAGTTGACGGACTGCCTGATTGTTTCACATGCGGGGGCAGGTTTCTCAGCTTCCAACTCGCGATATGCTAAGGCTCTTATGGCAACGCATTCGTTTATTTTGGCGGGGGTGATGGGCTGGCCCATCTCCCACTCTCGCTCGCCACTGATTCACTCGCACTGGCTAGCTGAGCATGGGCTGCATGGCGCCTATGTGCCACTGGCAGTCAACCCGTTGCAATTGCCTGAGGCCTTGACAGGCCTGAAAGCTTTGGGTTTTGCAGGCTGCAACCTCACCTTGCCGCACAAGATCGAGGCCTTGCCTTGGGTGGATGCGGTAGACCCCATGGCCCTGCGTATTGGGGCCGTCAATACCTTGACCGTGCGTACTGATGGCAGTTTGCATGGCGCCAATACCGATGCATTTGGGTTTATTCATAGTTTGCGTGAAGCACACAGCAGTTGGCAAGCCAGTGCTGGCCCTGCTGTGGTGCTGGGTGCAGGTGGTGCGGCGCGAGCGGTTGTTTGGGCTTTGGCAGATGCAGGTGCTAAAGACATTCGCTTGCTCAACCGCAGCCCTGACAAAGCCCAAGCCATGGCCCAAGAATTTGGCGCACCTGTCAAAGCTTTGGCATGGTCTGAGCGCCATGCTGCGCTTGCGGGTGCGGCATTGTTGGTCAATACCACCACCCAAGGTATGCAGGGTCAGCCCGCATTGGATTTGCACCTCGATGACTTACCGGTCCACGCCTTGGTGTCTGACATTGTCTACACGCCCTTGCAAACCGATTTGTTGCTGCGTGCTGCTGCCAGAGGCAACCCCACGGTGAATGGTTTGGGTATGTTGTTGCACCAAGCCAGACCTGCGTTTGCTTCTTGGTTTGGCGTTATGCCAGAGGTGACCCCCGCTTTATGGGCCAAGGTCTTGGCGACGTTTTAAGCTGGACTTATTTGCGTACGGCAGGTGCTTCGACCAGCAAGCCTTGGCCGCGCCACATCAGGTAAAGGCTGATGTCTCGCATATCACTGTGACCCCATGGCGGAATTTCTGCTTTCACACCGGTGTAGCAAAAACGCAATCGCCGCTCCAGCGAGGCAACACGTTGCCAATCGATGCGGTAAAGCGGATAGGCATTGGCTTGGCCTTGGCTTAAGGGATCGGTAAAAAGTTTTTGACCATAGTGCTGGTCATGGCAATTTGTGCAAGCCAAGTTCATTTGTCCTTGGCGCGTCATGAAAATGCGTTGACCATTTTCGAAATGGCTTTTGGCTGCGCCGTCAATCTGCGCTTGCAAAGGCAGGCCACGAGAGGTGTTGGTGACGGCCAGCGTCATGGCCACCAATTCATCTGACTCAAAAGCCCACTCATCGGCTTTTTGGTTTTTCACACGGCAGTTGCGAATACGGTCTTCTAGGTTGAACAGTTTTTTACTGGCTTTGTCGATGGCGGGATAGCGAACCGATGCGCCCTTCATTTTGGCCAGATCGCCATGGCAGGACTGACAGCTTTTATTGCTTTTTCCTTCTGGCTTGCTCCATTGTTTGATGCCGATGTCTAAAGCAATATTGCCGGGGTTGGCAAATTCGTCGGCTTGCAAAGATTGCACTTCTGCACCTGAGAAATGCAAGCCAGACTGCAGCTTATCCAAAGGGATGATGCGTTGCTGTGCATGGCAAGTGAAGGCAAGACCTGAAACAGCCCACACCAAGCAAAGAAAAGACTTGCAAACGGCAAAACGCATAGGGGGGGTCAGTTGCTGGCAGGCTTGGAAACGTTGGAAGATTCGACCACCAAGGTGTGGCGCAATTCACCAATGTAAGCCTTGTCGTCCACCCAGCGAAACAGCATCTCACCTGACTCGGTTGCTCGCAAATAAAACTCAAACAAAGGGTTGGCCGCAACACCTGTGGTGGGTTCGACCCTGAACACTTCGCGGCCATTCAAGGTGCACAGCAGGTGGCGAATGACATTGCGTTGAATGATCACACCATCAATATCGCGTAAAAAACCGCTGTCCATGGGATGGTTGACCAACAGGCGCACCTTGAAAACATCGCCTTGAACGACGCGGGGAGGGATTTGTAAGCGAGCAGAACTCATCAGCCGTTGTCCACGCAAGCTGCTTCTGTCACCACCACCTCTTGCACGTCATAAATGAAGTTGCCATCAGAGCGTCTTGCCAGAGCGATGACACTTTGGTTGCCAGACAAGCGCACACGCGTACTCAAATCAGCACGGCCGCTCCATGGCCCCATGACAAACTTGGCCATCAAAGGAACAGGGTTGCGTTGAGATATCAGGTAGACATGGGTGATGTGCGAGGCCTCGCTCATGGGACTGTCAATTTTGAGACTCAAGGGCACCATGTGGCCGTTGTCCGCCAACATGGGAAGTGACAAGGTCACCGCTTCTTTTTTGAGGTCTTGGTTTTGCACATAGGGCCTGACCATTTCCTCGAAAGTACGCAACCTGGCTTCAGCCAAACCGGTGATGGTGAGTTTGTCCACTTGCGCTTTGGCAGAACCCAGCCACAAGCCGCCTAGGCTGGTGGCGAGCGTGGCTTGACAGAGTTTCAATATCGACTGGCGACGAGATAACAAGCGAGACCTCATGAAGGGTTCTTCAGTAAATAGGCAATGATGTCTTCCAAGCCTTGTTCGGTGAGCACGGTTTTTCCTTGCAAGGCCTTAGCGACATTATGAAGCCCTGCCGTGCTGAAGTAAGCCGGCATAAAGGTTTGGGGGTTTAGCACACGGGGGTCGGCAATGCGCTGGCGAATTTGCTCGCTGCTGAGTCGCTCACCCACACCTATCAATGAGGGGCCCATTTCGCCGCCATCCTTGAAGCCCGGCAGTTGATGACACAAAACGCAACCCGTGTCTTGGCGAGCCAAGAGCAGTTTGCGTCCACGCGTGGCGTCTGCAATGGCAGCCGATGGCGTGGCAGGCATGGTGTCTGCTGCCCACACAGAGGGGCACAGCAGCAAAACACCAAGTAACAACCCACGCATCATGCTTTGACCAAACTCAAACCATGGTTTTTCAAAGGAAGCGAGCGTATGCGTTTGCCGGTGGCCGCAAACAAAGCATTGCCCAGCGCAGGTGCCAAGGGCGCTTGCGCGGGTTCACCCACGCCGCCCCAAAAGCCGCCCGTCGGGGCAATAACAGTTTGCACTTTGGGCATTTCATTCATGCGCATCATGCGGTAATCGTGGAAATTGGATTGCTCAATGCGGCCATCTTTGACCGTCATCTCGCCCCAAAAAATGGCCGTCAAGCCATGTACCACGCTGCCTTGCAACTGCGCTTGGATATTGTCGGGGTTCACCGCATAACCCGGGTCAATGCCAATGACGATGCGGTGAATGCGTACCTCGCCTTTGGCGTTGACGGAGACTTCACATACGCAAGCGGTGTAGCTGCCATAGCCATCGGTTTCAGCAATGCCGCGAAAGATGCCTGCAGGCAAAGGCTTGTCCCAATCGGCTGCTTTGGCCACGGCTTGCAAAATACCACGGTCGCGGTTGGCTTTTTCGTTGTTGGGCAAGATCGAAAGCCGATAAGCCAAGGGATTCACGCCAGCAGCATGGGCCAATTCGTCGATGAAGCACTCACGTACAAACGGGTTTTGCGAGTGACCCACGGTACGCCAAAACCCCACAGGCACATGGGCACTGCGTTGAACGAAGTCGACCAAACAATGCGGGATGTCGTAAGGATGGTCGTTGAAGGAGGCCACGGCTTGGGGGTCCACACCGTTTTGCAGCGGCATACGCAGCAGCTGCGAAAAAATGGAAGGTGCGCTCACACGGATATGCAAGGCCTCGGGCTTGCCATCGGCTTGCACAGAGGCGCGCACCTTGACCAAACTGGCGGGTCGGTAAAGGTCGTGCTGGGTGTCCTCTTCGCGGCTCCACATCAACTTGATGGGCTTGTCAGGCATGGCCTTGGCAATGGCAACCGCTTGGCGTGTGAAGTCCTGCGGACTTTTGCGTCCCAAGCCGCCGCCCATTTGCATGGCGAACACTTTGACGTTTTCTTGGGGAACATCCGCGGTGCTGGCCGCTGCTGCCAGACTGGATTCGGGGTTTTGGGTAGACACCCAAATTTGCAATTGGTCGCCTTGCAGCCAAGCGGTGCAAACCATGGGCTCCAAGGTGGCGTGGGCCAAGTAAGGCGTGTAGTACTCGGCTTCGATGACCTTGTTGGCTTTGTCCAGCGTTGCCACCGCATTTCCGTCTTGTCGGGCAATCGCAGCATCGCTTTGGCTCAAACCTTCGCGGTACAACTTCATCAGGCCAGCGCTGTTGACCTGTGTATATTTGCCGCTGTCCCAGTCGATGGACACATCACGCAGTGCCTCTTTGGCACGCCACCAGTTGTCAGCCACCACAGCCACAAACTCGCCCATGTTCAGCACTTTGACGATGCCACGGCGGTTGTCTACTTTGCTGCTGTCCAAGCTAAGCACTTTGCCACCAAAAACAGGCGACTGCGCAATGGCCGCGTGCAACATGCCGGGCAATTGTGTATCGACACCAAAGCGAATCTTGCCGGTCACGATGTCGTGCATGTCCACACGGGGGATGGACTTGCCAGCCACGGTCCAAGTGGCGGGGTCTTTCAGCGCCACATCCTTGGGGGGTGTCTGCTTGGCGGCGTCGGCTGCCAGCTGACCGTAGCTCAGGGTTTTTTTGCTGGGTGTGTGCACCACTTTGCCCAGTACGGCTTGGCATTCGCTCTCAGGGACGCCCCAACGTTGGGCCGCAGCTTGCACCAACATCATGCGAGCAGAGGCACCAGCTTTGCGTAAATATTCTTGCGAGTTGCGAATGGTGCGACTGCCCACACTCGCCATGTCGCCGTAGGCGCGTTTGCTCTTCAAGTTTTCATGCGCTTGCACATCTTCAATGCGCACTTTTTGCCAATCAACTTCCAGCTCTTCGGCAATCAGCATGGGGGCGGAGGTACGGCTGCCTTGGCCCATTTCGGTTCGCGCATAGCGGATCACGATGGATTCATCAGCGTGGATGTCAATCCATGCATTGACCTCTTGGGCGTTGCTGGCCTGGGCCTCAGAGGGCAGTACAAAACCCAAGCTGAGCGCTGCAGTGGCGCTGGCGCTGACTTGTAAAAAGCCTCGACGGTTAAGGTTAGCGTTCATGATTGACCTGCCTGACGTGCTGCGGCGTGAATGGCGGTACGCATACGAGCGTAAGTGCCGCAGCGGCAAATATTGGTCATGGCCGCATCGATGTCTTCATCGGTGGGCTTGGGTTTCTTTTTCAACAAAGCAACGGCCGCCAACATTTGGCCACCTTGGCAGTAACCGCATTGGGGCACTTGGTGGTCTATCCACGCTTTTTGGACAGCGTGAAGTTTGCCTTTGTTTGCCAAGCCTTCGATGCTCACCACTTGTTGTCCGGCAGCCGACGACACTGGGTAAGCGCAAGAGCGGACAGGTTCACCGTTCAGTAACACGGTGCAAGCGCCGCATTGGGCAATGCCGCAACCGTATTTGGGGCCTTTGATGTCGAGCTCATCGCGCAGTGCCCAAAGCAGTGGCATCTCGGGTTCGACATCGAGTTGGTGGGTTTGTCCGTTGACGTTGAGTTTCATGGTGTGATGTTCAAAGTTAGGCACTCAAATAACGGCGTAGCGCTTGTGCGCAAACTTCTACGCCACTCAAAGCTTCGCGCATGACGCGACCCATGGTGATAAAGCCATGGATCTGCCGCTCAAAGCAGACATATTCGGCCACCCCGCCTGCAGCAGACAAAGCATCAGCATACTGATAGCCTTCGTCTTTCAGGGGGTCATAGCCAGCGGTCAACACCAGCGCGGGGGGCAAGTCTGCATGAGAAGCCGCCTTCATAGGCGAGGCTCGCCAATCGTTGCCATGCTCACGCGTGGGCAGGTAATGGTCCATGAACCAATGCATGGCCTTGGCTGTGAGTCCATAGCCTTCAGCATTGGCGTGGTAGCTGGGGGTGTCAGGGTACATCAGGGTGGCAGGGTAAATCAGCAATTGAAAAGCAGGCACATGCTCGCCACCTCGGGCACCTAAGCACACAGCAGCGGCCAAGTTCCCCCCTGCGCTGTCGCCGCCCACGGCCACGCGTTGTGGGTCAATGTGCAATGAAGCGGCTTGCGCCACCACCCAATGAAAGGCGGCCAAGGCGTCATCAAACGCGGCGGGGAAAACATGTTCGGGGGCCAATCGGTAATCCACCGAAAACACCGCACATCCACTGGCATTGCTCAGTTGTCGGCACAGCACATCGTGGGTTTCAATGTTGCCAATGACCCAACCACCGCCGTGGTAATAAACCAATGCAGGCAAAACTTCAGTAACAGCGGCACTCATGGGGCGGTATTCACGAACAGGCACTTGCACACCACCCAAGTTGGGCAAATGGTCATGAACATGCGACAGGACGGGTGGATCGGGTTGCGTCAAAGCTTTGCGCAAGATGTAAAAATCTCGCGCTTCTTTGGGTGGCAAGGTGTTAACCGCAGGTACACCGCGGTCGACCATGAGTTGTAAAAGGGCTTTGGCTTGAGGGTCGAGCATGGTCAATTCAAAAAAAGGTTTTTAAGTGGACTGGCCAATGGCTTGGTAAGTCTGCAAGTGTGTTTGTAACCACTGTTGCGACAATTGGTCGTGATGCTCATCAGGGTGAAAGTCGGGTCGGAAATACTGTTTCCATGCCGCAAAAGAGCTGGTGAACAGCCCTTGTTTGGCAAACAGATGGCGCCACGCACTGCGCCAAGTGCTGAGCTTGAAGAGGCGGCCTTCATGCCAAAGGTTGTTGCAGGTTTGCAGCCGCTCTGGCGCTTGCGACAAAAAGTCAGGGTGGTTGAGCAACCATGCAGCGAACACCGAGGTGTAGTGTTCGTAGGCAGCAGTGATGGCCACCGCATGAATGGATTTCTTCTGGTTGATGTGGGCAATGCGGCGAAGGGCGCGTTTTTTCATGAAGGCAGAAGTGAAAGCATCGCCGCCATTCCAACGCAACTCAAACGGCGTTTCTAGGTCGATCAGGAGCTTGCGAACAGTTAAATCGGACATGGTGATGTTGGATGTTAAGAGGGCAGTTGGCAAGGGCCAGTCACAAGGAATTTTAAATTTTTACCGTAACGATGTACATCTTTCATGGCATAAAGCGTGACAGGTTGGCGGGTGATTTTGATTTCAGATTCTTCTTGGCTAGCGAGATGTTTGCGCTTGACCCAAATGCTGGTTTTGGAGGTCAGGTCTTGGCCATTGAATTCTTCGGTGATCAAGGTGTTGACAAACATGGCGTAAAGCTTGGGTCCTTCAATCTTGATGTACAAGTGGTTGCCAATGCTCTTTATATTGACTTCCACCGTGGCGGGCTTGACGATGATCTTCTCCATCTCTGGAAAACTGCCTTGGGCTTCACAGGTGACGGTATAGCCCCAAGCGCTAAAACTGGCCAACCACAAGGTCATGGTTGCTGTGTAAAGCAGCCAAGCTTTTCCCTTCAACGGCATGTGCGTTGCCCTTTTTCTGTTTTGCACACCAAACCGTTAGACAAATGGGTTTCCTCGGTACTACTTTGTGGCACACCACCGCGAGAGGTGTAACTGTCAGCGGGTGCAGGCGCGGAGGGTTTGCGGGGCTTGGTCGCTGTTGCAGGCTTGGCGTCCATGATTTTGTTTCCATCAATCAGCACCGCGGGTGAGCCTGGCTGGTTGATCGTGACTGGGGTCGCAGGTTGCGTGATGATCACTTCGGTTTGTGCATTGGCCTTTGACAGGGCACCAAACAACCCAGCCATCAGGGAAAAGGCGGCCATGCTGGCCGCAAAAAAGCGAGAATGGGCAAACAACATAGGCTTGATCTCATCAATAGGGAGGTAATGATCGCATGGTTCGCATTCAGGGGGATGAGGTCCATGTATTTCCCACCTGCCCAAGGGTTGGGTATTATTCCCTTTAAATATTGATCTTTTTTTTAAAGGGAATACTGTGTTTTCCAAATGTTCAACCCCTAGGCTTGTTGTGTTGTTGTCTTCCTTGGCATGGTCTTGGCCTTTTCAGGTGGGTGCTTTTGACGCAACGAAGTTGGAAGACTTTAAAACCACCAATGTCTGCAAATACTGCGACTTGACAGATGCCCCCATGAGTGGTCGCGACATGCGCGGCGCAGACTTCCAAAACGCCAATTTGTCTGGCGCTAAGTTGGACAAGGCCAATATGTCCGAGCGTCCCATGGAAAAACGCACCTTGGTGACCAATTTTGAGGACGCCAATTTGCGCCGTACCGACTTCACTGACGCCAATTTACATTTAGCTAACTTCACCAACGCCTATTTGCGTGAAGCCAATCTGAGCGGTGCTGATTTGAGTGATGCTGTGCTGACCAAGGCCAATTTGAAAGGCGCTTTGTTGGCTGGCACCAACCTCAAGGGCGCCAAGATGGATGACGTCAAACTCGACGATGCCAAGTTTTGCAAAACCACCATGCCCGATGGGGCGGTGAACGATTCGGGTTGCTAGTTTTTATTCACTAACACACTTCTTGCAATGCCTGCAAAACCCCAGCCCTGTCTTTGGGCTGTGCATTTTGGGCATCGGTGGCAGCCATGTCGCGAAAGCGCTGTCCAACAGCATGGTGCAATTGAATGAGTTTGTTTTTATCGCTGGTCGACAAAGCATTGTTGGCTTGCACACTTTTCACCACATTGGCCTCAACTTTGTCACTGTTGCGCTGCACTTGAAAAAAATACAACTGCCGATCAGACGAGTCGGTGGTAAAGGTATCCAAACCATGCCGGTGCATGGTGTACAAGCCTTGGTAGAACTCAGCGTAGTAGGCCGTGCTTTGCAGACAACTCGCGTTTTGGCCTAAACCAAGCGCTGGCCAAAAAGCAAATACAACCAGCGTAAGCTTCAACCATGTTTGCGTGAAATACACCATCAGTCATCTTCACCTGGGATGGTTGATTGACGAAGTTGTACCGCATGGGAGCGTTTTTTGCGAAAGCGAATATTGAGCATTTCCACACCAAAGGAGAAAGCCATACCGAAGTAAATGTAGCCTTTGGGTACATGGTGGCCAAAGCCTTCTGCAACCAACACCACACCGACCACCACCAAAAAACTCAAAGCCAGCATCTTGATAGAGGGGTGGGCGTCAACAAACTGACCAATACTCTTGGCAAACAACATCATCAAACCCAGCGAAATGACGACTGCTGCAATCATGATGCGCACATCGTCGACCATACCCACGGCGGTGATGATGGAGTCAAGAGAAAACACCAAGTCGATGAGCATGATTTGCACAATGATGGCCGTCACATTCGCTTTGGCATTGATGTTCGCTGGCGCCTCGTCGCCTTCAAGCGAATGGTGAATTTCACCCGTACTTTTCCAAATAAGGAACAAACCGCCAGCGAGCAAAATCAAATCGCGCCCAGAAAAGGCTTGCTCCCAGACTGTGAACAGCGGCTCGACCAAGCCAATGATCACTGACAGCAAAAGCAGCAAGCCGATGCGCATGAACATCGCCATGAACAAGCCAATGCGACGCGCCATTTCCTGCTGAGCCTTGGGCAATTTGCTGACCAAGATAGAGATGAAAATGATGTTGTCGATGCCCAGCACCAACTCCAGCAAGGTCAAAGTGGCCAAAGCCACCCACATTTGGGGGTCTGTTAATAGTTCCATGATGGCTTGTAATTCTTCTAAATGTTGAACAAAACTTGGGAATGAATCTCTAAGCCTATTATTTCAGAGACTGGGATTGGGCATGCAGACGCCTAAAACGACGCAAACGTAGCATCAACCAGATGTAGCGAATCAACAGGTAGGTGAGCCATATAGCCCATCCCGAAAACACCACATCGCTGACAAAATGACCGCCTTGCGCCACACGTACCGCGCCAATGGCTACACCGGCAAACATGCCCAGTAGCAAGAATTTTTTGCGACGCTGCCACGCAGCCCACATGCCCCAAGCCATCAGACTGTAGCCACTGGCCGCATGACCGCTGACAAAGCTGCAGTTGACATCGCAGTGTGTGCTCCATTGAAAGGCAGGAACAAAAGGTTTGTCAGCGCCGAACACTTGCAATTGCTCGGGGCGAGGACGTCCCACATTGTTTTTCAGTCCCCAGTCCACCACCAAACCCAGGCCCACGATCGCCATCAGCACCCAGGCGAGCAAACGCCTTTGCAAGCCTGGCTTTTGGGCTTGCGAGCGCATTATTAAAAACAAGAAAACCAAACAGCACACGACAAAAAAAGTTCGACCTAGCCATGGCGTCGCCACATAAACCGCATGTACCCAAGGTATGTTGTTGGCGGGAAACGTAGCGCTTGGCATATCAAAAAATGCCGAAGAAACCTGCAGGTCAAGCGCTGGCCACAGGGTGAACACCAACACCGATAAACCCAGCCCAAAGCCGCCTACCCATGCTTCGCGCAGCCGAGCTTTCATGGTTTGCGGTCCTTCAACAACCACAAAAACAGCGGACGCCCCGAGGGCGAAGGATTGGATAACAGTTCAACATGCCTGTACCGCTCTCGCACAAAACCAGGCAATTCCCCCATCACCATCAGCAAAACCGGGCCTGGGTGCTGGGCAGGCTCAAAACGGTAAAGCAAATCGTAATGGTGCAAGGGATGGGGCGTTTGTTGCCAACTCAAGGCCATCACTTTTTGCGCTCGCCACGTGTAGGCAGCGTGAATGATGAGCGTGCGGTCAAGCGCCACCAACAGGGCATCTGGGTTGGACGCCAACAAGGGCTGAAACTGCTTCAAGCCTTCTTCCCAACCCCTCGCACGGCCCCACAAATCCCACTTGGATTTTTGGACAGGTAGATTCAATCGCGCTCGCCAATCCCCCCCCAGTGACAAAGCCGTTGCAACAAAACTTGCTATGAGCAACACCGCCACTGGCTGGTGCCAGCGCCAATGTGCTTGACGAGACGCCAGCAGCCAGCCCACAGCCAATGAGGCGCCTAGCAAGGCAGGTGCTGGCCAATTGATTTGAGCCGTGCCTTGCGCCGCCTGAAGACCGCCAATCGCCCATAAAGGCCAGCTGCCATGCCATGCCCACAGGGCAGGGCTGGTGGAAAAGCTCAGAGGTGGGGTGGCGGGCTTGCGCCAAAAGCGAATGACACCCAGCACGGCTACAAAGAGAAAAACAGGACCTGCCAACAAGGCTTGAGAGCCAAGGTATTCAACCAAACGTGGCAATAATTTGGCAGAGAAGGGGCCAGAAGATGTACCGCCACCGGACAACAAGTCTGCGGTGTGTTTCAGGGTTGGCCAATCATGGGACTGGTTCCAAGCCAGATGGGGCAACAAGGCCAGACCAGCCACACAAGCAGCCAGCGCCATGCCTTTGCTGACGGCCAGATTTCTATGGCCAAACCACCACCACACCACCCAACTCGCCAAAACAGCCGACATGGTGTACTTGGACAACACTCCCAAGGCCAGCACCGCGCCAACCCATAGCCATCGTGACCAGCGAGAAGGTTGAGCCATTGCTCGCCAGACCAGCCACAGTTGCAAGGACCAAAACAGTACCAAGAGCCCATCGGTGGTGACCACTTGTCCCAGCACACCACTTGCCAAGCTGCTGGCAAACAGCACAGCTGCCCAAGCGCCAACGGCATGAGGGGATGCCATAGGCTGTTGCGTGTCGCGCTGCATCTCCCAACCCAGTCGCCACAGCACCAAGGGCACAGCGGCCCAACACATTTGCACCAACCAGCGCACACCCGTTGTGCTGTCGCCTGCCAGCCAAACCGATAACTTGATCAAGACAGGTAACAAAGGGGGCTTGGAGTAAAACCCCCAAGCCAGCTCTCGGCTCCATTCCCAGTACTGGGCTTCGTCGACAAACAAGCCAGCCCCGCTGTGGGCGGCGGTAAATAGGCGCAGCAGCCATAAACCTGGCAGCAGCAAAAAAAGCAATGCCCACGCTTGCCAGCCCCAAGGTGGGCCAATGTTGGAAGAAGTGCGTGCTTCAGTCATGGCAAAGCTTTTTGGGTCTACCCATTTTTAAGGGGGAAGCTCTGACCCGACAGGTCGACGAACCAATGCAAAACCTCGCTCGCTGGCAACCACAGGCCAATCGTTAGGAAAATTGGGTTTATCGGTTCGAACCAAGGCTAACTCGCCTTCTTGAGGGATACGCCGTGGCGCTGGACTTTGCCGGTACAGCGCAAAAGAAGGGAAATGCACGCCCCATTGCACCGCCGGTTGCCCCACAGCTTTTGCAGACAAACCATGCACCGGGCTTTGCAAGGTCTGGCTCCACCAAGGCAGCACGCCCAAGGCCAACACAGCGCTGCTCCCCATGGCCAACAAGCCAAAGCGTGGCAACTGACGAGGCGCAGGTAAATACCGACTGGAAACAAGCCAGAGCACTTGCACCATCAACACTGCAGCGCTGAGCGAGCGCAAGAAATTGGGCGCACTCGATGTCTCTATCAAGCCGCGGTAAAGACTGTCGCCTATCCACTCAGGGTGGTTCCGCAAAAGATCAGGCATCGTCAGCAGCAGGGTCAACCAAGCCGTCAACAAAACCGCGCACGACCACCACCAACGGTTGTTGGCATGAAGCCCAGCATAGGTCAACAAGAGTACAACGCCTGGCGCGGCATACAGCACATAGTGAGGCAACTTTGTTGCAGACAAGGAAAAAAACACCACCACAAATCCGGCCCATAGCAGAGCAAACCGCAAGACAGGTGTATGCCACAGGTGTTTCCAACGCATTCCCAAATTGAGGACCAGTGGCGTCCAAGGCATCCACAGCAAAGGCAAGACCAGCACAAAATAAAGCCAACCACCACCATGCCCCTCCATGGGGGCGCTGAAGCGATCGAGGTTATGGCGCAGGAAAAAACCTTGGATAAATACGTCGCCGTGGCGCAACCATGCATAGATATACCAAGGCGCTGCCACCGCGCCAAAGATCAGCCAAGACCAGCCATCTCGCAAGCTTCGAAGAACCAAGCCTGGCGAAGGTCCTAACCATTGCCAAAGCAACAGCACGGCCGCTGGAATCAGCACAGCCACAGGTCCTTTGGTGAGTACCCCCAAGGCCATCCACAAAGCCAGTCGTCTGAGTGCAGCTTTATCGTGGTTGCTGAGGTAGCGCCAAAGGTCCAGCGCAGACAGCATCAACCACAGACCTAGCAAGGCATCAGCTGTGGCAGTGCGTGCCATGGCCCAAGGCCCCAAACTGCTGGCAAAGACCATGGCAGCCAGCATGGCGGCACGGGACCCCCAAGTTTGATAGGCGGTCAGCGCCAGCGCCAAACAAGCAGCCCAAGCGGCCAGCGCAGAGGGCAGTCGCAAAGCAAATTCACTCACGCCGAAAACCTTCACGCTGAGGGCTTGCAGCCAATACACGCCTATGGGTTTGTCAAAGCGGTCAGCGCCATTAAGGGTGGTGTGGCCCCAGTCGCCACTGACCACCATTTCTCGGGTGGCTTCGGAAAAAGCCCCCTCATCCACATCAAACAACAGGCTATGGCCTAGGCCCAGTAAAAAATAGCCTAGCAATAAAAAGGCACCTAGCAAAGCCCAACGTCGACTGACAGGCGCTTCAGACCCTGCCATGCCAGCCTTCGTTGTGTTGCGGGGTTGGCGCATCCACCAAATGGTAGGCCTGCGCTTTGCCACCTTCGTAATAGGTGCGCATCAGCAACTCTGCCAACACGCCGGTGGTGAGGAACTGTAAGCCCCCCAACACGCAAAAGAAGCCAGCAAACATCAAGGGACGTGTACCAATCGATTCCCCCATGAATTTCAGCACCATCAAATACACCAATATGCCCATGCCAAGCGTTAACACTGCCAAGCCTATGCCGCCAAAAAAGTGACCCGGACGTGTACCAAAGCGTAAAAAGTAATGGATGGACAACAAATCGACGATCACGCGCAGGGTGCGTGAGATGCCGTATTTGGATTGACCTTTGGTACGCGCATGGTGGCGCACTGGCATCTCGGCCATGCGGTCCGCTGAGGTAACGGTGGACAGCCAAGCGGGAATAAAGCGGTGCATCTCGCCATAGAGGCGGATTTTGCGCAGCACGGGCGCACGAAACGCTTTGAGGCTGCAACCTAAGTCTTTGAAATTCAAACCACTGACCTTGCGAATGAGGCGGTTGGCAAAGTAAGAGGGAATTTTGCGCAGAAAAAAACCATCTTGGCGGTTTTTCCGCCAACCCGCCACGATGTCTTTGTCCTCAACCAGCAAGTGCTCGACCAGCATGGGAATGTCGCGTGGGTCATTTTGTAAATCGCCGTCCATGGTGACGATGACATCGCCTCGGGCGCAATCGATACCTGCTTGCATGGCGGCGGTTTGGCGGAAATTGCGTTGCAAACGCAAGGCGCGAATATGCGGACCTACCTCGGCGGCGTGTTGGCTTAGGCGAAACCATGTGCCGTCGGTGCTGCCGTCGTCGATGATGACCAACTCCCAAGACCAAGGGTAGTCTTGCAATGCTGATTGCACCGCATCGATCAAATCGGCAGCGAGTTCAACTTCGTTGTACATGGGCACCACCACGGACAATCGGTGTGCAGGTATTCGGTTGGTCATATTCGATGTGGTCATTCAGCTATTGTCGCCATTCGCAGAGCTGGGTTCTGGCCAGCGCAATACTGTCCAAGCAAGCAGGGCAGCACCCAAGGATACCGCCAGACAAAACACATGGACCAGCAGGGCGGCAGCGGGTAATTGGGCGGCTACAGCGGCATCTTTGATGCCAGCCGCCAGCCAAACACCTGC
The DNA here is from genome assembly GCA_044368955.1 of Limnohabitans sp. Classification (GTDB taxonomy): domain Bacteria; phylum Pseudomonadota; class Gammaproteobacteria; order Burkholderiales; family Burkholderiaceae_C; genus Limnohabitans. The sequence continues at coordinate 9,598 of JBILIR010000001.1, read as the reverse complement.
TTCGTAAGTTCCCAGTCCTGCTGGGCCTTGCAAAGGCAATAAACCAGCCCATTCGCCGCCCAATGCGCCTTGAAACGCAGCCTTCATTGGAATGGCCAAAAGCGAAGACAGCAAGATGGCCACCACACTCAATTTGCAGATCCAGTTACCAAGCGACAGCAGCCAAGCGCTGCGCGGGGCTCTGCGGTGCAGCATGCTGCGCAATGCGCGTGCCCACGTGCTGCGACGCTTGAGCAGTAAAAGCCAGTAGTTGGCTGGCAACATCACCAAACCCACAAGTACACAGGTACAAAGCACGGGCCATCCCCAGTGCAAATCAGGCCACAGCCACACCAGCAGTAAACCCAAAACCGCGGCATCTTGAATACGCAGCCACATCAAACTTCTCAATGATTGACCCAAAGGTGCGGCGAAAACGTGTTTGACCAGAAAGGGGTAACCCGCCTCGCCCGCTCTAAAGGGCAAGACCAGCACCGCTGCGTTATGCAACAGCACCAAGCGCATGGCAGTGAGCAAATTCACGGGCCTGCGCCAATGCCACTCTTGTTGAACCCGGCGACCGCGCAATACAAAACTCAGCAACCACAGCAGGCTACAAAACAGCCATAACCACACAGGCAACTTTGCAGCACTTTGCGCAATCCCCGAAACGTCGACATGCCGCAGCAACCAAAACAGCAGCAGCCCGCCTAGGCTCCAGCCCAGCAAAATTTTTAACCATGTTGTCAGTGGATGCCGCAAAGTCAACCCTGCGAGCTTTGGTGCCGCAGTCCCAAGTAACGGCTCAAAGCGCTTAAAAAGCCTATGACCGCAACCAAACCCATGGCGAGTTTGGCGGCAATTTCTGCAGGTGCGGTGACCACCACATAGATGACCAAGCCTGTTTCCAATACAAGTATCAGCCAGCTGCCAGAACGCACAGACAAATAAGGCGTCCAAGACCACCACCATTCCCAGCGCTGCGCCAACCAAGCGATCCATATGCCAAGCCCTAGACCTGCGAGCACATCCGCCGGCCAATGGGCTCCCACCACCACCCTTGAGAAGGCAACCACCAAGCCACCTAAAATCAAGGGGAGCAGCAAGGCCTTGCGGCGCAAAAGTGAGGGGTACATGAGCACGATCAGGCAGACCAAGGTTGACACCGCCAAGGCATGTCCTGACGGCATGGAGTTGGCCGATGCTGGTGGGTTACCCATGGGGTTGAGCAGTGCTGGGTCCAGAGTTGTCAATGGCCGCGGTAATGAAAACCACATCTTCAAGACGGGCGAGACCACAGAACCGATCAAAAATCCTTTGATGGCCAAGGCCGCGCCATGGCGACTCGATCTGCCGACGGCCAGCAACACAATCAACACGACCGCAGCGTCGCCCCATTGGGTGATAAATACCCAAAGCCAGGCCGGTCCCATTTGGGTATCGTGTACTACCAGCATGGCTTCGCGGTTCCAATCCAAGTACCAGACAGCCCAAGCAAAAAGCAATAAGCATGTGGCCAGAGCCAGCGCAATCGACTGGCTTCTTGCTGACAACCTTGGAATGGAGCTAAACAGCGGGCGCATCACAAATCAGAACCTCAACAAGCAATGACTTCCAAAGATTGAATGACATGAGCAAAAAAGTATTGGTAACAGGTGTGGCGGGTTTCATAGGCTCACACTTGGTGAAAAGCTTGCATGCCTTGGGCTATGACGTGGCCGGTTGTGACAAAGTGGACCCAGCCACAGGCATCGAAGGGGTCGCCGATACGGCAGACCCTTTGCTGGCGCGTTTGCGCAAAGAGCGTCTGGCAGCTTGTGTCACCCAGTGTGGCGTGAAGTATTTTCAAATCGATCTTGGGCAAACAGATGCCTTTGCTTCAGTGGTGGCACAGTGGCAACCCGACACGGTGGTGCATCTGGCAGCGCAGGCAGGTGTCAGGCATTCGATGCAAGCGCCCATGGATTTTGTCACACCCAATCTTGTGGGCTTTGCCCATGTGCTGGACGCTTGCCACCGCCTGCAAGTACCACGTTTGCTTTATGCCAGTTCGTCCAGCGTCTACGGGATGCGCAGCCAAGTTCCGTTTATGGAAACCGATCGCACCGATCAGCCCCAGTCGTTTTATGCCGCCACCAAAATGGCCAATGAAATGATGGCCTACGCCTATCACTCTCAGTACGGCATGGCGTCGCTGGGTATGCGGTTCTTCACGGTGTACGGCCCTTGGGGGCGCACTGACATGGCGCCCTTTATGTTCGCCCAGAACATCCGTCGCGGCTTACCCATCAAGGTGTTTGGCGAAGGCAAACTGCGCCGTGACTTCACCTTTGTCGACGACATCGTCGAGGCCATCACCGGTTTGGTGGCTCGCCCTGAGGTGGTGCGTGGTGCCGAGATCGTCAACATGGGCCACCAGCGCCCCGTCGAAGTCAATACGTTCATTGAGCTGCTGGCGCGGCATTTGAAGCGTCAGCCTGTCATCGAGTACGCCCCCATGCAAGTGGCCGATGTGCCCTTGACATGTGCCAGCGAAGACCGCCTGGTGGCTATGCTGGGCAATTGGCGTGAAACGCCTTTGGACTCTGGCTTGGAGCATTTTGTAAATTGGTTACAAGCCTGGGACCCTCTGGACTGAATTTGCGCCTAGACTCAAGCTTCGCTTATCTGCCTCTTTTCTTTCTGTAGGAATCCCCATGAAGCCCTTTTCCCCAGCCAGACGTTTACTGTGTGCGCTTACCTTGGCAGGCATGGCGCCATGGGCGGCAGGCGCCGCTGATTTGCCGACGGTACAACCAGCCTCTAAGGGCATGCTGCCTGAACGTTTAGCTCGCATACGCCCCGTCATTCAAGCTGAAATCGATGCACAGCGTATGCCCGGCGCGGTGCTTTTGATCGCTCGCAAAGGCGCGGTGGTCCATGCTGAAGCGATCGGTTTGCAAGACCCGGCCACGGGCAAAACCTTGAAGCGTGACAGTGTGTTTCGTGCCTATTCCATGACCAAGCCCATGGTGTCGGTGCTGACCATGATGATGGTTGAAGAGGGCCAATTGCAATTGGCTGACCCTGTGGGCAAATTCATTCCCGCCCTCGGTCAGATGCAAGTCTTGGTCAATCCCGCCGATGCCGCCAGTGCCACGGTCCCCGCAACAAGGCAAATCACGGTGCATGATTTGTTGCGCCATACCTCAGGCATCACCTACCCTGAATTCACCCGCTCCCCCAGCATGCGCACTGCTTACCAGCAAGCCGGCTTGTCTTCCCCAGATATCCCTTCTGTGTGGATCACGCTCACGCCCCAGCAGCAAATTGAGGCCTTTGCAAAGGCACCGTTGCAGTGGCAACCTGGCTCGACTTGGGAATACAGTTTGTCCACCGATCTGTTGGGTCGGGTGTTGGAGGTGGTGGGCAAAAAGTCTTTGAACTTATTGTTGGAAGAAAAATTGATCAAACCCTTGGGCATGAAAGACACCCACTTCGTGGTGCCTGCCCATAAGGTGGATAGATTAGCGCAAGCGCTGGCCATTGACCCCCTCACCAAAGCACCCATGGCGCCTATGTTGGATGTAACCAAGGCCCAAGGCAACGACTCCGGCGGGGCAGGTTTATCAACCACTGCCGACGACTACCTGCGGTTTTGCCAAATGATGCTCAATGGCGGCAGCCTTGACGGCAGACGCTACCTCAGCCGCAGCACCGTGGCCTTGATGACCTCGGACCATTTGGGTCCCAAGGTGGCTACCCCCTTGCAGCCAGGCGAGTTGTTGATGGGTGTGCAAGGCTATACCTTTGGCCTCGGGTTCATGGTTCGCCAAGGTGCTGGCATGGCCAGCGTGCCTGGCTCTGAAGGCGACTATGCTTGGGCAGGTGCAGGCGGTACTTTCTTTTGGATAGACCCTAAGGAGCAACTTATCGGTGTGTTGATGGCACAAACACCTGGTCCCATTCGCCAATACTATCGGCGCATGGTCAAACAATTGGTTTACCAAGCATTGGAGTAAATAGTGCCCATCCCTCAAAAAAAACTGCTCGAGCATCTCAATAAAGAGGTTTATTGCAAACTCGGTGTTTCACCCGTTCACGGCATAGGCGTTTTTGCGGTGCGGCCAATTCCCAAAGGAGTCCACCCCCTCAAGAGCTACTTGAATGTCAGAGAGGTGAATATCAGCAAGAAGCTGATAAAAAATTTACACAAAGGTGTGCGCCAACAAATTGACACCTTTTGCTACTACAACAAGAAAACTGTCTCTATTCCCACGATCGGGCTGAACTCATTCGATTTAGCGGTCTACCTTAACCATTCGAAAAAACCCAACCTTCGCTTCAAAAAAGTTGGTGTGCTGATCAGTCTGCGGGAAATTGCAGAAGGCGAGGAGTTGTTTATCGATTACGACATCAGCTTCGGCGAAAAACACTTCTTTTAAGCCAAGCGCTCAGCCCACCATGGCCAGTGGGGCCAGGGCTTCGTCAGTTTGATGGCTGACAGGTGTATCGCGAAAGACCTGATTGAACTGCTCAGGTTTGAAGTCTGTGACCAAGGGTGAGGTTGGGTCGGTAGCCAATGCGTGTGCAGGATCGATCAATGCCATGGCATAGATGGGTTCAAAATCGGTCACGAACAAAGCTTTGTAGCCGTAATCGTCCACGGGGCCCAAGTTGTAATAGCGCAGGCCGTTTTTGGCTGCCCAACGGCAAGCTTGCAAGCAAGCATAAATGCCAGGCGAGCGGTTTTTGTAGGAGCGGTTCCATTGGCAGAAGCTGCCATAGAGCTGGTTGTACTTGGGCAACAAAATGGATACATCGGTGAGCACCAATTCGCCCTCGGTGTCATGCACTCTGAGGACCAGCACGTCCAAGTCGCGAACATAGTCGACAAAACCCTCTACCTCGCGGTCGTCAATGCAGTAGTTGGCAAAGTGCTCACCACCCATTTCAAACATATCGTCTAGGGTCAGTTGGCTGCCGGGGATAACTTCTTCGGTATAAGTGAAATGTTTGTACTGCTTGTCCAACTCACGGAATTTGCGCTCACGTCTGGCTTCAGACCAAAAATCTTCTGCAAAGGTGTCGACCAAACCATACTTGTCGTTGATAGGTACACCATAGGGGCTGTCAGGGGGAAGGGCATACACCACAAATGGACGTGGCGCAAAAGCCATCATTTCGTCAGACACATTGATATAGGGGCACAACGCATCCCAGCGGGTGGTGTAGTAAAGAATATCGTTGTGGTCACTCTCTACCAGCAGGTTGTCCTCGGTCCAGCTTTGGTTACCCACATGCCGCACATGGGGAGCGGTAGAAAACAGGTTCGCAGGTTTGAACTGGTAAAGCGTGCCATTCATAGTGTTGCCTTTTGTGTTGATTTTTTAGATTTATTTTTTTTGGGTTTTATTTTTTTCAAGTCGAAATAAACTTTGTCTATCGCATAGTTTTCATTTAAATAATCAGGATCATTGACCTCGAGTCGTGCCACCGTACGGCTGACTTTGGCCAAGTGGGCAGAGGCCTCGCTTTTGCTGTCGGCCAAGCCATCGATGTAGACATCTATAAGAGGGCAGTCCGCATCGAAATAGAAATTTTGTTTTTTGGGGTTGTAGCTCAGGGGGTAGAGGGTGCAGCCAAAAGGTTTGTCTTCGCCCAGTGTGCAGCCCTGAGGGCCTAGGTGGTCGCACTGCGTTTGAATGCAGACGCTGCCAAGCTTTTTCTCTTCTTTTCGGGTGAGGGTAATTTCGAGGGAGGGATAACCCGGCTCAACGTTACAGCAACGCTGACATTCGGCGCAGTGGTCAAACAGCACGCATCAACCCCGAGTGATACATGGTGCGACCAAAAAAGTGCGCATAGGAAAAACAATTACAAGTGTCATCAAGCTTCGGGTTGGTTTGAAATCGACATCATTGAAGTGGTTCAAACCAAAAAATCCTTATGTAGTGAACTTATAACAACAACATGAAGAATTATTAACGGATTTGACATGTTGCGTCAAGAAATCCTTTTTTGTTTCTTTAGATGATTTAAGTGATTTACAAAAAAAATATTTAGCTGTCCATCCTCGTGACTCAGTTGATTTGATGCAGTCCAATCACATTGCTCTTGGTGGTGAGTTGTCGATCACGTTGCATATCTGCGACATGAATTTCAAACCATGCCACTGGGTTGCGCGACATGGGCTAGGTCGCGGTCATTGTTTCTTGTCGACTGCTGAAGGGGCTACCTTGATTGCATCGCCTTCGGCAACACCATCGGGTGGGCTTTCAATCACGCGGTCAGAGACTTCCAAGCCAGAAGACAACTCCACCTTGTTGCCGTAATCACGTCCAATGACGACCGCTTTAAGAACCACTTTGTTTTCTGGCGAGACAGTCGCCACTCGCAAGCCAGCTTTGGTAAAAATCAATGCACTGGGCGGCACACTCAGGCCAGAGGATATGCCTGGCAATTCAAAGCTCACGTTGGCAAATCCGCCTGGTATCAAAGTACCGCTGGCGTTTTCCGCTGAAAGCTGAACCAGCATACTGCCTGAACCCGAACTGATGGCCTGCGACATGGTCTGCACTTTGGCGATGAAGGTTTTTTCTGGGCTTTCTGGCACTGTGAACTTGGCGATAGCCCCTTTTTGAATTTGCGCCACATATGCTTGGGGCAAATTCACATACAAACGTAAACGTTTGATGTCGGAGACCACAAACAATTCACTGCCAGCACTGCCCCCCACATTGATGAGTGCACCCACATCGGTATTGCGTGCGGTGATGACGCCATCAAAAGGCGCCACGATACGGCTGAAATTTTTCAATGCCTCAACACGGCTGACATTGGCTTGAGAGGCTGCAACGATGGCTTGCTTGGCTTTGAGGTCGCCCAGTTTTTCTTCCACAGCTTGAGAGGACACAAAATTGGTGGCCAGTAAAGACTGCCAACGCTTAGCGGTGTTCTCGGATAAAGCTGCATTGGCTTGTGTACTGGCTAATTCAGCCTGGGCTTGTAGGATTTGTTGATCAAGGTCTGGTGTATCGATTTCAGCCAACAGTTGCCCCGCTTTGACAGGGGTGCCAATGTCTGCTTTCCAGCTTTTCAAATAGCCACTGATGCGAGCGTAAATAGGCGCTTTGGAAAAAGCTTCGATACGACCTGGTAAATCTAGGGTAGGGGTTGCGTTCGCTGGTTCAGGGGCGATAACAGTCACAGTCCGTACCGATTGCGTTTGGGCCTGTTCTATCAGCAGCTTTGCATCCGTTGTGCGTGAACTGATGCCGCTGTAAACCACATAAGCGGCAACGCCAGCGCCCAGAAACAGGGCGGTCCATAACAGACCACGCGACACAGTGGGGGTTGACGACTCAAGCATGATTAACTCCGAAAGACGAGGGGGTGGGGCGTGATTGCCCACGTTGGGTATGAACCAGACTGAACACCAGAGGGACGAGGACCAAGGTGGCAACGGTTGCAAAGCAAAGCCCACCAATGACCGCTCGACCCAGCGGAGCGTTTTGCTCGCCGCCTTCACCCAAGCCCAATGCCATGGGAATCATGCCAATGATCATGGCCAAAGCCGTCATCAGAACCGGCCTGAACCGAACAAAACCTGCGTCCAAAGCAGCAGCCAAAGGGTCGCCCCATTCTTCTAGGCGTTCTCGGGCAAAGCTGATGACCAGCACACTGTTGGCGGTAGCGACACCCATGCACATGATGGCGCCAGTCAGGGCTGGCACTGACACAGTTGTCCGGGTGGCAAACAACATCCAAACAATGCCCGCCAGCGCGGTGGGCAGGGCGCTGATGATCACAAAGGGATCTCGCCAAGACTGAAAATTCACCACGATCAAGAAATAAATCAGCACCACCGCTGCCAACAAGCCCCACAGCAAACCAGAAAAAGCTTTTTCCATGGTTTTCACCTGACCCAGCAAAACCACTTTGGTGCCTTTGGGTAAATCGGCTTCAGTCTCCGCGATGACGCGGCGCACCTCTTTGGCCACCGTGCCTAAATCGGTGTCTTGCGTGGTGGCATTGATCTGCACCATGGGTTGGATGTCGTACTGGCTCACCACAGCATTGCGGGTGGTGCGGTTAAAGCTTGCAATGCCACCCAACAGTTGTTGGTTGTTATTGGCCCCAGAAGACACTGGCAGGTTGGCCAAATCACTCAGTGAATCTAAGTTGTACTGAGGCGTTTGCATCACCACGCTGTAGGAAATGCCATTGGCGGGATTGAGCCAGTAAGTTGGTGCGACTTGGCTGCTACCAGCAAGGTTGACCACCAAGTTGTTGGTGACATCTCTGGGGGTGATGCCAAGGTCTTGTGCTTGCCCGCGGTCCATATTGACATCAAAAACAGGACTTTTCGCTGATTGCTGTATGCGAGCATCCGCAACGCCAGGAATGCCACGAATTTCCTTTAACAATTTATCGGCGTACTCAAAATTACCTGCCAAATTGGCACCTCTGATTTGAATGTCAATCGGCGCTGGGGCACCAAAATTCAAAATCTGACTCACGATGTCTGCAGGTGGAAAAGAAAAAACAGTGTCTGGAAATTCCGTTGGCAAGATTTTTCGCAGTTCGCGAACATAGTCTGCCGTTGGCTGATGGCCTTTGCGTAAAGCAATTTGAATGTCGCCATCTTGGGTACCAATCACCCCCGTGTTGTTGTAGATGAGGTTAATCCAACTGGGTGGCAAACCGATATTGTCGACCAAGGTTGTGATTTCTTCGGGTGGGATGACCTTCAAAATGGTTTTTTCAATAGCGGCAAACCGAGCTGCAGTCTCCTCCACCCGCGTCCCAATGGGCACCCGAGCGTGGATCAAAATCTGTCCACCATCGACGTCAGGGAAAAAGTTGCTGCCCAAATAAGGCACCAGTGCAAAGGAAGCCAAGATAAAGCTCATGAACACCGTGATGACTTTGATTCGGTTAAGCATGGCCAGATGCAAGACGCTGCGGTAACCCGCCCGAAACTTTTCAAAGCCCGATTCAAAACTGCGTTGAAACTGGACCAAAGGGTTGCGACTGGTGGGCAAGCTTTGGTTGTTGCCATGCATATCGGTATGCGCTGCATGGGGCTTGAGCAAATAGTTGGCCATGGTGGGCACCAAGGACCTGGACAAAAAGAAAGAAAACGCCATGGCAAGCATCACCGCTTCTGCCATGGGCACGAACAGGAAACGTGCGACACCGTCTAAAAAGAACATGGGCACAAACACAATACAAATACACAGCAGCGAGATAAAGGCTGGTGTGACGATTTGTGCCGCACCGTCCAAGATGGCAGTCTCCACATCTTTACCTTGCTCAAGGTGCCAGTTGATGTTTTCAATGGTCACGGTGGCATCGTCCACCAAAATACCAACAGCCAGTGCCAAACCGCCCAAGGTCATGATATTGAGCGTTTCACCAAGAGCGGCCAATCCCATGATGGCACCCAAGATGGACAAAGGGATAGAGACGGCAATGATGATGGTCGAGCGCCAACTGCCAAGGAAAAGAAAAATCATCACGCTGGTCAAGGCCGCAGCAATCGCTCCTTCCAAGGCAACAGCACTGATCGCAGATCGAACAAAAATCGATTGATCGTTCAGGGGCTTAACTTCCAAAGTTGGCGGCAATGAGGCCT
>JBILIR010000047.1:0-8344 GCA_044368955.1 Limnohabitans sp. | reverse complement strand
CGGAGTGAAAAATGCGTCGGCATGTAAGCTGATGAACAAATCGGCTTGCACCTTTTGGGCTTTTTGCACCCTCACATGCAAGGGTAGAAAGAAGTCAGCGTCGCGGGTTAGAAATGCCCGCAGCGGCAAATCTCCGCGTTTGGTTTTCAGCACGGTTTTGTTGATGCGCTCTTGCAAAAGTTTGGCAATTTGCAGCACCACATCTTTTTCACGTGTGCCCTTAGGTCCAATCGCACCGGGGTCTTCACCGCCATGACCAGGATCCAAAGCCACCACCACAAAACGGTCGGTCATTTCTGGCGCTTGCGCAACCGGCGCTGAAGGCGCGGGGGAGGGCGGTGCTGCGGTCACCGGCGGTGAGGGCGTCATGCCCGTGGCTGGTTTTTGGTGGCTGGCAATCATCTCGCCCAAAGCGTCTTTGCCGGTTGTGGGCTTGTCACCCATCAAGCGTTCAGCGATCAAAGCTTCCAGCGGATCAGCCTCTTGGCTGGGGTATAGGTCCAACACCAATCGATGCTGAAAACTCGATTGCCCCGATTGCACAGGTGCCAAGGTGAACACCTGCGGCTTGGCAGGTTGGCGCAAGTCCAACACCAAACGAACCACGGTGGGTGTGAATTGACCAATGCGTACACCGGTGATGAAGGGGTCGTCATTGCGGACCTTGCCCACCAACTCACGCAGCGCAGCGTTGAGTTCAATGCCCTCAATGTCCACCGCCAAGCGCGGAGGGTTGGCTATAAAGGTGTGGGTGACTTTCAGCAAGGTGTCCGACTCAATGGTCACTCGTGTGTATTCCACCGCAGGCCACACCCGCACCGCCAAAATGCTGGCACCCCACGCCAACTGCCCAGGACCCAACAGCAAAGCCATGCCACTGGCTTGCAGTAGCTGTCGGCGTTGGCGGTTGTGTTTTTTCATGCGGTTAAATCTTCACCCAATTCGCTGTTGGCGCATAAGCGCACATCGCGGCTGCCGTCAAGGTTGACGCTGAAATGGATGTCCAAGTCAGGGGGAGGCAGAAAGCCTTGGGCTTTGTCGGGCCACTCGCAAATCTTCAAGCCAAGGCTTGCAAAAATATCTCTGAAGCCGGCGTCTTCCCATTCACGTGGATCGTTGAAGCGATAGAAGTCGAAATGCCAGATGCTCAGGTTTTGACCATTGGCTGTCACTTCATAAGGTTCCACCACTGCATAGGTAGGGCTTTTGATGCGGTCTTTCACACCCAAGGATTGAAGCAGATACCGCGTGAAGGTGGTTTTACCTGCCCCCAAATCGCCATGCAGACAGACCAAGGCTTGCGCCAAGGCGGGGCACAAAGCCAAGCGCTCGGCGAAGGCCGCGCAAGCTTGCTCATCGGGCCAGTGCAGGGTTTTTACAATCGGCATTTCGTTCAAAGGGTTTTTGTGTCCATCAATCAATCGGCATTGCTCGCTCAACTGCAAGAATGGGGTTCGCAACTTGGATTCTCCCAAATTGGCGTAGCCCCTGTGGACTTGAAGGATGCAGAGCCTGGATTGCTGGCTTGGTTGGCCCTTGGACACCATGGCGATATGGCTTACATGGCCCGCCACGGCCTTACCCGTGCCAGACCCGCCGAGTTGGTGCCGGGCACCTTGAGCGTCATCACAGCCCGTATGGATTACCTGCCTCAAAAGAGCAATTCTTCATCCGTGGATTGGCTTGACCATGAAATGCAGCGCTTGCAGCAACCCACACAAGCGGTGGTGTCGGTGTATGCCCGAGGGCGGGACTACCACAAGGTGATGCGTCAACGCTTGCAGCAGCTTGCCGACAAATTGCAGGCTGAAGTGGGCGCAGTGGGTCACCGTGTGTTCACCGATTCAGCCCCCGTGCTGGAGGCCGAGTTGGCAGTGCGCAGCGGACTTGGTTGGCGCGGCAAGCACACCTTGGTATTGCAACGCGATGCGGGTTCGTTTTTCTTCTTGGGTGAAATTTTTGTGGACATGGCGCTTGAATCCACGTTAGCGGTCAGCGAGCATTGCGGTACTTGCAATGCGTGTATCAGCGCTTGTCCTACCCAGGCCATCACCGCGCCCTACAAGCTTGACGCGAGGCGTTGCATTTCTTACCTGACCATTGAGCACGAGGGCAGCATCCCTTTAGAACTTCGCCCCCTGATGGGCAACCGCATCTATGGCTGTGATGACTGTCAGTTGGTCTGCCCTTGGAACAAATTCGCCAAACGCTCACCCTTGCCAGACTTTGACGAGCGCCATGGCTTGGGTGCATCGTCACTGCTGCAATTGCTTCAATGGGATGAAGACAGCTTTTTGCGACTGACCGAGGGCAGCGCCATACGCCGCATTGGGCACCTACGCTGGCTGCGCAATTTAGCGGTTGCCGCAGGCAATGCTTTGCGACAAACCCCGGTTGCCGATGGTGGTGAATTGCAACAAGTGGTTTCTGACGCCGAGTCCAAAGCTTTGCGCCAAGCCTTGCAGCGTTGGCAGGACCATCCCAGCGAGGTGGTGCGGGAGCACATTGCTTGGGCCCTCTCGTGATCTCTAAATTCCATCATTGCGAGGACCCGTCATTGCGAAGGGCGAAGCCCTGAAGCAATCCCCTTCGTTGCGAAGATCTGTCATTGCGAGCGCAGCGAAGCAATCTCCCCGTTCATTGCGAGCGCAGCGAAGCAATCCTTAGGCATGTGCCGCAGGCTCGGCCTCGCCTCCATGCTGTCACAACGTCGGCTGCGGCCGACCTGCGCCACGTGCCTTAGCAGGTACATCACTCGTCATAGCAACGAACACTCATTGCAGTTGGCCGTTTCTGCGAGGGGGTCGTTGCGAAGGACGTAGCCCTGAAGCAATCTCAAATTTGCCTAGTAGCTTTCACCTTGGGATGACGTAGATTGCTTCTTCGGATTGCACCTCGTAAAGACGATGCATTGAATTCATTTTGCACTTTCACATTCCTGAAAAGGCGCGGTTTGCAAGTCGGCCGTAGCCGACGTTGTGACAGCATGGAGGCGAGGCCGAGCCTGCGGCACGCGCCAAGGGATTGCTTCGCTGCGCTCGCAATGACGGCAGATTGCTTCGCTGCGCTCGCAATGACGGGTCCTCGCAATGACGGGTCCTCGCAATGACGAAACGTCAGTCAACCGTAAGTAAAGAGGGTTTTTTGACAGGGTTTTGATCTAAGTCAAGTGACCTGCACACAGTCCGCTTTAGCCTCAAGGCTATGAATGCAGTTTATGGCTTACTGGATGACCCCAAGCGCTGGGGAACCTTCAGCTCTTTAGTTAAACCAGACACACCGGATGACCATTTGTGGCAGTCGCAGGTGGTGATCGAAGGTATGACCTGTGGCGCTTGTGCGCTCAACGTCGAGTCAGCGTTGCGTGCTGTTCCAGGTGTCAAGTCGGCCCATGTCAACGGCGCCACCCACCGCGCCAATGTGGTGTGGGCTGATAACGAAGTCAAGCCATCGAATTGGTTCAGCGCTATCGACACCGCTGGCTACCACGCTGTTCCCGCACAAGACCATGCCGCTCGCGATGCGAGTCGGCTGCGTCTGCGCCAAAGTCTGTGGCGTTGGGCGGTGGCTGGTTTTTGCATGATGCAAGTGATGATGTACGCCTTGCCGCCGTATTTCGCTGGCCCCGAGGGAATCACCCCCGATATGCTGTCTTTGTTGCGCTGGGCTTCATGGGTGCTGACTTTGCCTGTGATGTTTTTCTCGGCAGATGTGTTCACCAGCGCCGCTTGGCGGGATATGCGCCAAGGCCATATCAGCATGGACTTACCCGTGGCATTGGGCTTGTGGGTGTCCTTCATTGTCAGCACCATCGCCATGTTCGAGCCCAATGGCTTGCTCGGCGATGCGGTGTATTTCGACTCCATCACCATGTTTGTGTTTTTCTTGCTCACGGGTCGCTGGTTAGAGGCACGTTTGCGTGAAAAAACTGCTGGCTCTTTAGAGGCGCTTATCAACCGACTGCCCGACAGTGTGCGTAGATTGAATGCCAACCAATCTTTTGACGTGGTTGCCACCGATGAGGTGCGCGTAGGCGATGTCCTGGAAGTGCGGCCGGCTGAGGTTTTTCCAGCCGACGCCAACATCCTGCAGGGCGAAACTTTGGTGGAAGAGGCTTTGCTTACCGGTGAATCCAAACCTTTGCGCCGAAGCAGGGGGGAGTCTGTGATGGCAGGTTCGCACAACGTGAGCCAAACCGTGCGTGTACTGGTCACGCAAGTGGGTGCATCAACACGCTTTGCGCAAATCGTTGACTTGATGCAAAGCGCTTCTTTGCACAAACCCCGCTTGGCCATCTTGGCAGACCGCATCGCCAAGCCCTTTTTACTGGCTGTGTTGTTTGCTGCCGTATTGAGTGCTTGGTTGGCATGGTCGGTTTCCCCTTCTCATGCTTTGATGGTGGCGGTGTCGGTTCTTATCGTCACCTGTCCTTGTGCTTTGACTTTGGCAACTCCTGCAGCCATGTTGTCGGCTGCAGGCACCTTGGCCCGACAAGGCGTGTTGTTGCGCGACGTTCAAACGCTGGAAACCTTGGCGCAGGTGGACACCGTGGTATTTGACAAAACCGGCACCTTGACCAGCGACCGCTTTGAATTGCAGGCCATGTACAGCTCTGAAGGCGTGATGTCTTCTAACGATTTAGGCAGTACCCAAAGCCAAAACCTTGTTGCGTTGGCTGCCAGCATGGCGCAACATTCTTTGCACCCTTATTCTCGGGCTGTGGTTCAGTTGCTCAAAGACACGCCCTTTGTAGAGGGTCTCAGCGGCATCACAGAAACCATGGGTCAGGGTTTGTCTGCGAATTGGCTCAGTGCAGACGATCAGCAAAGAGCCCAGTCCTTACGTATGGGCTCTTTATCGTTTTGTCTAAGCTGGTTGGGCAATTGCGACGTACCACCATTGGCTGCGCAGTCTGCCCAAGTGCATCTGTGTAACAACCAAGGTTGGTTGGCGTCGTTTGCGTTTCGTGAAGCACTTCGCCCTGATGCGCAAGAAACCGTTCAAGCACTGCGAGATCAAGGGTTGGAAGTGTTTCTGATGTCAGGCGATAAAGCAGTTGCGGTCAAAACTGTGGCAACGCGTTTGAAATTACCCGATGGACAAGTGCTGGCCGAGTGCACACCGCAGGACAAGCTTCAACGTGTGAAGGCTTTGCAAGCGATGGGCCGCCGTGTGGCCATGGTGGGTGACGGCTTTAACGATATGCCCGTCTTAGCTGGTGCGCATGTGTCTTTTGCCTTTGGTGAAGCGGTTCCTTTGGCCCGTGCGCGGGCAGATGTGGTGGTGCAAGGTCAGCATTTGCGAGCTATTGCCCAAACCCTCTCGCTAGCCAAACGCACTCGCACGGTGGTGATGCATAACTTGGTCTGGGCAGCTCTTTACAACGCAATGTGCGTTCCCTTGGCCTTCATGGGTTATTTGCCGCCTTGGCTTGCCGGACTGGGCATGGCGCTCAGCTCGGTGGTGGTGGTGGCGTATTCCTTGCAATTGGCGCAGCCATTGCGCTGGCCTTTGAAAGCCTGACATGGAAATATTGTTTTTACTCATCCCTTTGTCAGTCGTGTTGGTGTTGCTGATTTTGATTGGCCTGTGGTGGGCCATCGACAAGGGCCAGTTTGAACGCTTAGACGGTGAGGGTGAACGCATCCTGCGCCATGAATGAATTGAAAGAAGAAAGGTTAGCCATGAATTCCATCACTGAAAGCACCTACAGCGATACGGCCGTGCGCCAGTTCACCCTGATGACGGTGATCTGGGGTGTGGTCGGTATGTTGGTAGGCTTGATCATTGCCGCCCAACTGGCCTGGCCCGAGTTGAACTTTGGTATTTCTTGGCTGAGTTACGGCAGATTACGCCCCTTGCATACCAATGCGGTGATTTTTGCGTTCGGCGGTTGCGCTTTGTTTGCCACCAGTTACTACGTGGTGCAGCGAACCGGTCAAACCCGGTTGTTTGCACCCGGCTTGGCCGCATTCACCTTTTGGGGTTGGCAAGCCGTCATCGTCGCTGCTGCCATCAGCTTGCCCATGGGCTATACCAGCGGCAAGGAATACGCCGAACTAGAGTGGCCGATTGATATCTTGATCACCTTGGTCTGGGTGTCTTACGCCATCGTGTTTTTTGGCACCATCGTTAAACGCAAAGTCAGCCACATCTATGTGGCCAACTGGTTTTATGGTGCATTTATTCTGACAGTGGCTGTGCTGCATTTGGTCAACAGTGCGGCGATGCCTGCGGGATGGATGAAATCGTATTCAGCTTATGCAGGTGTGCAAGACGCCATGGTGCAGTGGTGGTACGGCCATAACGCCGTGGGCTTTTTCCTCACAGCGGGTTTTTTGGGAATGATGTATTACTTCGTCCCCAAGCAAGCCGAGCGCCCTGTGTACTCTTACCGCTTGTCGATTGTTCACTTCTGGGCATTGATATTTACCTATATGTGGGCTGGCCCCCACCATTTGCACTACACCGCTTTGCCCGACTGGACACAGTCGCTGGGCATGGTGTTCTCACTTATTTTGTTGGCGCCCAGTTGGGGCGGCATGATCAACGGCATCATGACTTTGTCGGGCGCTTGGCATAAATTGCGGGACGACCCAGTATTGCGATTCATGATCGTGTCCTTGTCTTTCTACGGCATGAGCACCTTTGAAGGTCCCATGATGTCCATCAAGACCGTCAACGCCTTGAGCCATTACACCGATTGGACTGTGGGCCATGTGCATTCAGGCGCCTTGGGTTGGGTGGGTTTGATCTCCATGGGCGCGGTGTATTTCTTAGTCCCCCGTTTGTTTGGCCAGAAAAAAATGCACAGCGTACCCGCCATTGAATTGCATTTTTGGACCGCCACCATCGGCATCGTGCTCTACATCAGCGCCATGTGGATTGCCGGTGTGATGCAGGGATTGATGTGGCGAGCCATCAATGAAGACGGCACGCTCACCTACACCTTTGTGGAAAGTGTCAAAGCCACTTACCCCTACTACGTGGTTCGGGTGGTAGGTGGTGTGCTGTATTTGTTCGGCATGTTGGTGATGTTGTGGAACGTGATGATGACCGCAGTCAAAGGCCAAGTCATCGCCATCCCCGTACCCGCTGTTGTGGTCCACGCCTAAGGAGTCAAGAATGTCTGATCAAAAACCCCAAGGCTTTAGCCACGAAAAAATTGAAACCCACAGTTTCTTGATGGTGGTGCTGATTGTGCTGGTCATCGCGGTTGGGGGCTTGGTGGAAATCGTGCCGCTCTTCTTCCAAAGCTCCACCACCCAACCCTTGAAGGGTGTCAAGCCTCTGCCAGCTTTGGAATTGGCCGGACGAGACATCTATGTGCGAGAGGGTTGCTACAACTGCCATTCGCAAATGATTCGCCCCTTCCGCTCAGAAACCCTGCGTTATGGCCACTACTCTGTGGCGGGTGAGTTTGTGTATGACCACCCCTTCCAGTGGGGTAGCAAACGCACAGGACCCGATTTACACCGCGTAGGCGGTAAGTACAGCGACGACTGGCACCACATCCATTTGGTCAATCCACGCGATTTGGTGCCTGAATCGAATATGCCTGCTTACCCTTGGCTTGAAAAAGACACGGTCGATGCCGAGGCCTTGCCCCGTCACCTCAAAGCCTTGCGTGCAGTGGGCGTGCCCTATACCGATCAAGACATCGCTGGTGCCACTGAAGCAGTGCGTGGCAAAACAGAGTTGCAAGCTTTGACGGCTTACTTGCAAGGCCTTGGCCGTGCATTGAAATAAGGACGCAGCATGGATATCACGACTTTACGTATCGCCACCACCGTGGTGGGCTTTCTCTGTTTTCTGGGCATTGTGCTGTGGGTGTTTGACCGACAAAAGACCAAGCGCTTCAATGAGGCCGCCCAGTTACCTTTTTTGGATGAATAAGGATTGCCATGAGTGACTTCACAGGTTCATTTTGGTCGAGCTACATCACCATCATCAGCATCGTCGGCATATTGGCTTGCTTGGTATTGCTGTGGGTGACGGCTCGCAAGAAAAACACAGGGAACGCCGACAACACCACAGGCCATGTCTGGGACGAGGACTTGCGAGAGATGAACAACCCCTTGCCCACCTGGTGGGTGGGCATGTTTGTCATCACCGTGATTTTTGGCTTGAGCTATTTGTGGCTCTACCCAGGATTGGGTACTTACAAGGGCAGTTTGGGCTGGTCTTCGAAGTCGGAGTACGACACCGAGATTGCTCAAACCAATGCACAACTGGTGTCGCTTTATCAGCGTTTCGATGCCATGCCTGTCGAAGAACTGGCTTTCAATGAAAAAGGCCATGCGATTGGCGAGCATTTGTTCATGAACAACTGTTCGCAGTGCCA
>JBILIR010000046.1:0-8451 GCA_044368955.1 Limnohabitans sp. | reverse complement strand
CCGTCAATGTGGGGTGGTAGCCGGCAAACCATGCGTCCATCGAGTCATTGGTGGTGCCTGTCTTGCCATAAATATCGCCGCGCTTTAACACCTGTTGGGCGCGAAAAGCCGTGCCGGAGCGGGTGACCTCTTGCAGCAAGTGGCTCATCACAAACGCATTGCGCGGCTCAATCGCCCTGGACCGCTCGTCAAGTTCAATCGGCGTGTACTGCGACAGCACCTTACCCAGCGGGTCGGTGACTTTGGAAATCAAATAGGGCTTGACCAAATAGCCCCCATTGGCAAATACCGAGTAACCCAGTGCCACTTGCAGGGGTGTGACCGAACCCGCACCCAAGGCCATGGTCAGATAAGGCGGGTGGCGTACAGGGTCAAAGCCAAAACGGCTGATCCACGCCTGAGCATCATTGGGCCCCACCGATTCCAAAATACGAATAGAAACCATGTTCTTCGATTTGGCCAAAGCGGTTTTAAGGGGCATGACACCTTCGAATTTGCTATCGTAATTTTTGGGCTCCCAAGCTTGGCTGCCGGTCACGCTGGCATCGAAGAACAGGGGCGCATCATTGACTTGGGTGGCGGGGGTGAAGCCATTTTCCAGCGCTGCGGAGTAAATGAACGGCTTGAAGCTCGAACCCGGTTGACGCCACGCCTGGGTAACATGGTTGAACTTGTTTTTGTCGAAATCAAAACCGCCAACCAGCGAGCGAATCGCACCATCTGTCGGGTCCATCGCCACGAAAGCACCTTCGACTTCCGGCAACTGTGTCAAAGACCAATCGCCTTTGGCGTTTTTAGCCACCCGCACGATGGCGCCAGCGCGCAACTTGATATTGGGTGGCGCTTTGTCGGACAGGCCTGATTGCACCGGTTTCAAACCGTCGCCCGTGATTTCTAACACCTCGCTGTTTTGCCGAATGACGCGCACCTTTTTAGGCGCAACTTCCAGCACCACAGCGGCCAGCAAATCACCCTTGTCACCGGCGTCGATCAAGGCCTCGTCGATCGCGTCCTCTTGCTCTCGCGGGTCACTGGGCAAGGTGATGAATTTTTCGGGGCCACGGTAGACCTGACGCAATTCGTAGTCCATGATGCCGCGGCGCAGCGCTTGGTAGGCGACCTCTTGGTCATTGGCTTTGATGGTGGTGTACACATTCAGGCCACGGGTGTAACTGTCAGGGCCATATTGCGCAAACATCAGTTGTCGCGCCATCTCGGCCACGTAGTCGGCATGGGTGGTATTGGGGGTGTTGACGCTGCGGATTTTCAGTTCTTCAACTTTGGCGCTTTCTGCCTGCTCCTTGGTGATGAAGCCGTTTTCTTGCATACGCTCGATGATGTAGAGCTGGCGTGAGCGAGCGCGTTTGGGGTTGTTGATGGGGTTAAAGGCCGAGGGTGCTTTGGGCAGGCCTGCAAGCATGGCGGCTTCAGCGATGCTCAAGTTTTGAATGGGTTTGCCAAAGTAAGTTTCGGCCGCAGCTGCAAACCCGTAAGCGCGGTGGCCTAAGAAAATTTGGTTCAAATAGATTTCAAAAATCTGGTCTTTGCTGAGCAAGTGCTCGAGCTTGTAGGTGAGCAACAGCTCGTAAATTTTGCGGGTGAAGGTTTTCTCGGAAGTCAAGTACACATTACGAGCCACCTGCATGGTGATGGTGGAAGCACCTTGGCTTTTGGCGCGACCCACATTGGCCAAGCTGGCACGTGCCAAACCGATGTAGTCCACCCCGCCGTGCTGGTAAAAACGAGCGTCTTCGATCGACAGAACCGCTTGCTTGACCACATCGGGGATGTCTTTGAAGGGCACCAGTTTGCGCCGCTCTTCACCAAACTCACCAATCACCTTGCCCTCAGCGGAAAAAACCCGCATCGACAATTTGGGCCGGTAGTCGGCTAAATCGGAGATGTCGGGTAACTGGGGATAGGCCATGGTCAGCGCGACACCGACCAGCAAAACCAAGCTTAAAAAACCCGCCACACCCAGGCCAGTACCCCAGACGATGAAGCTGCCCAGCACTTGCCACAAGGTGGATTGGGAGGTCTTGACCGGTTCGGCGCGAGGGCTTTCGGGAGGCTTGGAGGGAGGGGGCATGGGGATGGTGTGCCGCTGGTGGGCGTTCAGGTGTGTGAGTGCATTGTAAAAACTTCGCCAGTCCAGCTTAACCCAAGGCCTTGGGGTCGGATTTACAACCTGCTGCCATGTTTGATCAGGAGGTTTTATGCACCGACTCTTTCCCCGATCCATACGCCGCAGTTTGGGTGTGGTGGTCCAACCCGATGGCTTGGCCTTGGCCCAAGCCAGCGCACCCATCAAGGGACAGTTGCACATTCAGCGCTGGCATTGGCTGGCTTTACAAGACGCGCCCAAGACCCACCAAAGCCTGTTGGCGGGATGGCCCGACCCCACTTGGTTGCGCAATGCACGTCACAAAGCCGGTTGTCAGGCACAAGACGCAGCCCTGTCCATTGAAGACGGGCGGCTGCGCCGCTTCAGCTTCACATTGCAAAGTGGCTTGCATCTGCGCGATCAGGTCAAAGCCATCGAGGCAGAACTGACTCGGCAACTGCCTTGGCCCTTGGCCGACACAGTCTGGGACTTTCACACCTTGCCACCCCCTGACGGTGCGGCCCTTGCAGGACAGACACCGCGTCCCGATTGGCTGATGGCGGCCATGCAAGCGCAAGCACTTCAGCACGTGGAGGTCCTGGCCACGCAGCGTGCTTGGGTGGCGGCTTGCGAGCACTGGTGTCGTGCGGCGGGTCTGTGGTTGATGCGCCTAGAACCTGCATGGCAGGCTGAAGCGCGTTGGCAGCAACAGTCCAGTGTTGTCAGCCGGCACACAGCGCAGGGGATGGCGCTGCATTTGCAAGCGCGAGCAGGTGGCTTGGCCTTGGGTGTGCTGGCACCATGAGCGCGATCAATTTGGTGCCATGGCGCGAGCGTCAGCGACAAGCGGTGTTGCAGCGCTGGCAAATCGGCGGCTTGATCGCCGCTGCCACGACCATTGCCATGGTATTTGGCATTGACCAATGGCTGGCAGACGCCAATGCGGCACATGAGGCGAGCATGTCAGGGCTGCAGCTGGAGCAGCAAGCTTTGCAATCCAAATTGCAAGACGAGCCGCTGTGGCAAAACCGTTACCGCCAAGCACAACAGCTACAGCAGGCTTGGCCCCAATGGCAACAGCAACAATGGCAAGCTTGGCGTTCATGGATGGACTTTTTACGTGTGCCACCGCGCGGCTTGCAACTCAGCCAAGTCCAGTGGCGAGAGGGCCAATGGCGCTTGAAAGTGCTCGCCTTGAGCGCTGCGCCGGTGCTGCATTGGCAGGACCAGCTGCAAGCCCATGGCATCTCCCTCAGGATGCAGCCCACACCAGTGTCCAGCCAGTTGTGGCGCTGCCCACAAGGCCGCTTGTGGCATTTACA
Source organism: Limnohabitans sp. (assembly GCA_044368955.1). Classification (GTDB taxonomy): domain Bacteria; phylum Pseudomonadota; class Gammaproteobacteria; order Burkholderiales; family Burkholderiaceae_C; genus Limnohabitans. Next base: position 5,025 of record JBILIR010000046.1, on the reverse strand, counting down.
TACCTTTGAGCTCAGCTCGCCTAGTCCCCAAGGGGCTAGCTCATGAACCCACGCTGGACCTTGGGCGCACACTGGTGGCCACAGTGGCGCAGCCATTGGCGGGTTTTACACGCTTGGCCTGTGTCGGCGCAATGCCTGCTGCTCAGCGCATGTACCTTGATGATGAGCCTGTGGCTGAGTTGGCAAGTCTCAGGCCAAGCATGGCTGACATGGTGGCAATCGCAGCAGCGCCAAGAGGCTGCTTTGCTGCAGTTGAAAACCTTGCAAGTACAGCTCGATCAACATCAACAACGCGTCGCAGCCTTGCAGGCGATGCGCCACCCCTCGGATCAAAATTGGCCAGCATGGGTCAGCATCTTGCAAAGCGCATCAGACGCTCATCAGCAGGAATCGCGCGATTGGAGCGGCAGTTTGCCCAGCCTGTTGCTGGCTTGGCAAGCCTTCGCGGAACATGCGCCGCAAGCAAGGGTGAACGCTTTTGAGATCAGCGCGGACAGCGAAAAAGGTTCGATTGACGCCAAGCCGCACTTGACTCTGCAATTACATACCCAAGATGATGCCGAGCAGGTCCTCAAGCGTTTTGCGGCGTCAGGCCCCAAAACAACTTCCTCAACAGCGCTGCTCGATGTGCACAGGCCCGAGGGCTTGTTCAATCCTTTTGATGCTGCTGGCTTATCCCAAGGTTTGCCAACACTTGTGCCAACGGCCAGCGCCCAAGCTCGCTTACCCAACGTCGAGTTATCGCAATGGCAATGGGTCGGCGCGTTAAGTACAGCAGACAAATCTGTTGCATTACTTACGCAAGATGGGCAACTCTACACCCTGAGGCCTGGTCAGGCCTTGGGCGCAAATGGTGGTGAGGTGATTCAGGTCGGCACCGACCATCTCTGGCTGCGCCAGTGGGTCGCCGACAGCCAAGGGCAGTGGCAAGCGTATTCAAGCCGTTGGCCGCTCAAGGGGGCACCATGAAGTTGCTCATTCATGCGGTTTTCCCAGTTTGCGTAACGTTGATGGCAACAACCTATGCCCAGCCACAGACGCTTGCAGATGCGCCACCGGTGTTCAGTGGTGCACCCATGTCGATGGACTTTCCCAAAATTGAATTGCGTACGGCTTTGCAACTGATTGCCGATTTCAGCGGCGTCAACATGGTGGTGTCCGAGAGCGTTAGCGGCACCCTCAGCCTGCGCCTGAGCCAAGTGCCTTGGGACCAAGTGCTGCACACCGTGCTGCAAACCAAGGGCTTGGGTCAACACAAGCTGGGCGACGTGCTGTGGGTCGCACCTGTGGCGGAATTGGCTGCCAGAGAAAAGGCCGCGCTGGAGAGTCGCGTGGCAATGCAAGCGCTAGAACCTGTGCAAACACGGGCTTTTGCACTCAATTACGCCAAAGCACACGACCTGCTGGTGCCCTTGCTCAGCAGCAACGGCGTGGCCAGTAACAATCCCGCACCGCGATTGCTGAGTGGGCGCGGTTCAGCCTTGGTTGACGTGCGAACCAACCAGCTGTTTGTCACCGATGTGGCCGATAGGTTGGCGCAGGTTGCGTTGTTGATAGAGCGCATTGACATCCCGCAGCGACAGGTGTTGATTGAGGCCCGCATCATCGAAGCCTCAGACAGTTTTTCCAGAAGTTTGGGTGTGCGCTTGAGTCGCGGCGATAACAACACTCGATTGCTAAATCTGCCAGCCATGGGTTTGCAAGGCCAAGAAGCCGCTACCTTGGCGTTGACACTGTTTGACCCTGCCCGAACGCTTAGGTTGTCCATAGAGTTGTCTGCGCTGGAGGCTGAGGGCTTGGGTAAGGTGGTGGCCAGCCCGCGCTTGGTCACGGCGGACCAAGCCAAGGCGGTGATCGAGCAAGGCACCGAGTTGCCTTACCAAATCTCGGCGGGTAATGGCGCGACTTCCATTGCATTTCGCAAAGCCAATTTGCGCTTGGAGGTCACGCCGCGCATTACCCCCGAGGGCAGCATCACCATGGACTTGGATGTGCACAAAGACAGCGTGGGCCAAAGCACACCTGCTGGCTTTGCCATCGATACCAAGCATGTCAGCACCCAAGTGCGGGTCGACGATGGCGGCACGGTGATGATTGGCGGTATTTTTGAGACCAGCGATAACCAAAATTTGGCTGGTGTACCGGGCTTGCGCGAATTACCCGGCGTTGGTTGGCTTTTTGGCAACCGCAGCAGCAAGCGCAGCAAGCAAGAGTTGCTGATATTCCTAAGCCCTAAAATGCTCTCGCAACGTGCTTTAGCACCGTGAGGAAGTATTTATTGTGTTGGCCTTGGTGGGTATGCCCGGCAGTGGCAAGTCAACAGTCGGGCGACAAATCGCCCGCAAAATCGGCTGTGCCTTTGTCGACTCTGATCACGTCATCGAGCAGCGCTTGGGTTGCAGCATCAAAGAGTATTTTGAGCGCCAAGGCGAAGCGGCGTTTCGAGATGTGGAGAGCCAAGTCTTGGAGGATGTCACCCGCCAAGACAAAGGCGTATTGGCCACGGGTGGCGGCGCGGTGTTGCGTCCTGCCAACCGTGCTTTGCTGCACGAGCGCACCACTGTTTGTTACTTGCGCGTCAGTCCTGAAGAAATTTTTCGCCGCTTGCGCCACGACCGCCAACGACCGTTGTTGCAAGTCGATGACCCTGAAGCCAAGTTGCGAGAATTGTTCGCGCAGCGCGACCCGCTTTACCAAGAAACCGCCCATTACGTCATTGAATCTCAGCGACCGCGCATTCAAACCATGGTGACCATGGTGATGAGCCAGCTCGAACTCGCCGGACTTTTGCCTGTGGCAGAAACACCTCCCCATGCCACATGACACCCAAGGCCAAGTCAGTATCGATTTGGATGACCGAAGCTACGACATCCACATCGCATCAGGTTTGCTGGAACTTGCCAGCGCTTGGCAAGGCTTGCCCCGTGCCGCCACTGCCCTGATCGTCACCAACGACACCGTCGGCCCTTTGTACGCCGCTCAGTTGCAGCGCAGTTTGTCAGCGCATTACCCCAAGGTGCTCACCCTCAGTCTGCCCGATGGCGAGACCTACAAAACTTGGGAAACCTTGCAAAGCATTTTCGATGTGCTGCTGCAAAACGCTTGCGACCGCAAAACCGTGTTGTTCGCACTGGGTGGCGGCGTGGTGGGCGACATCACCGGCTTTGCCGCGGCTTGCTATATGCGGGGTGTGCCCTTTGTGCAGGTACCCACCACCTTGCTGGCGCAAGTCGATTCTTCGGTGGGTGGCAAAACCGCCATCAACCACCCGATTGGCAAGAACATGATCGGTGCGTTTTACCAACCCGAGCGCGTGGTCTGCGACTTGCACACCTTGCAAAGCTTGCCGCCGCGTGAACTCAGCGCGGGTTTGGCCGAGGTCATCAAATACGGTCCCATCGCCGACATGGCGTTTTTCGATTGGATCGAACACAACATGGACGCATTGTTGGCCCGTGAACCAAAGGCCTTGGCTTATGCGGTGCAACGCAGTTGCGAGATCAAGGCGCATGTGGTGGGCCAAGACGAGCGCGAATCAGGTTTGCGAGCCATTTTGAATTTTGGTCATACCTTTGGTCATGCGATTGAAGCGGGTCTGGGTTTTGGTGAATGGCTGCATGGTGAGGCAGTGGGTTGCGGCATGGTCATGGCCGCACAGTTGTCCCAGCGCTTGGGTTTGGTGAATACCGCATTCACCGAACGACTGACAAGATTGATTCAACGTGCAGGCTTGCCGACAGTCGGTCCCGACTTGGGTGCCGAGGTTTATTTGCACCACATGCGTGTCGACAAAAAAGCCGAAGCTGGCGACATCCGTTTTGTGCTGATCGACCCACCTGGCAGCGCGATGGTGCGTGGTGCGCCCGATGCCTTGGTGACCGAGGTGATTCAGGCCTGTTGCCGCTGATGTTGGCTGTCTATGCCTGTGACCCTGCGCAGACACGGGGTAGGCGGTTTCCCGAAAGTGATGCGCCCACACGCAACGCTTTTCAGCGCGACCGCGACCGCATCGTGCATTCCACCGCGTTTCGCCGCTTGGTCTACAAAACCCAGGTCTTCTTGAACCACGAAGGTGATTTGTTTCGCACTCGCCTAACGCACTCGCTGGAAGTGGCGCAGTTGGCCCGTTCGATGGCTCGCACACTGGGTTTGCATGAAGATTTAGTCGAGGCCATCGCTTTGGCGCACGACTTGGGCCACACGCCTTTTGGCCATGCGGGACAAGACGCCTTGAACGAATGCATGGCGCCCTACGGTGGTTTTGAACACAACTTGCAAAGTTTGCGGGTGGTGGATGGTTTGGAAGAACGGTATCCGCAGTTTGACGGCTTGAACCTGTGCTTTGAAACCCGTGAGGGTATTTTGAAACACTGCTCGCTGCGTAATGCGCAGTTGCTGGAGGCGCAAGAACCTGGCGGTGTGGCTAGTCGGTTTTTGACAAAAAGCCAACCGAGCTTAGAGGCGCAGTTGTGCAATATCGCCGATGAGATGGCTTACAACGCCCACGATATTGATGACGGTGTACGCTCGGGTCTTATCAGCATGGCGCAATTGGAAGAGGTTGCCTTGTTTGACGATTACCGCCGGCAAGTGGAAAACGAATTCTCAGATTTGGCAGGGAGGCGTTTGTTGTACGAAGCGATACGGCGCATGTTGAGTGATCAGGTCTACGATGTGTTGAGTGCCACACAAAAAGCCCTTGCACAACACGCACCTGACAGCGTGGCGGCTGTTCGCGCCTCCCCTGCTTTGGTGCAGTTTTCTGCCCCGATGCAACAGCGCTCGACGCAGTTGAAAAGCTTTTTGCTCCACCATTTGTACCGACATCCGCAGGTGATGCAAACCACCGATTGGGCAAGACAAGTGGTTGGCGAATTGTTTACTGCTTACCTTGCCAAGCCCCAAGAAATGCCCGAAGGCCATGCCAAGCGTGACAACCTGCCCCGCGCTGTCGCCGACTACATTGCTGGCATGACCGACCGCTTTGCCAGCCGAGAACACGCCCGCTTGGTGGGTCAACTGGCT
>JBILIR010000270.1:0-3057 GCA_044368955.1 Limnohabitans sp. | reverse complement strand
TGCCCGAAGCTTGCCAATGCTTGATTCTTTCTGAATACATGAGCACATTCTTGTCCACCTCCTCTGAAGTGGTGTGCTGGGCGATGAAGCCTGATTGCCCATCAAGGCGGTACATGCCTCTCAATGCATTCGCTAAAACCACCACCTTTAAATTTGGATTGGCATCAATTGCATCAAAGGCGGCGCGATTGACAGCAGCGTTCTGCCCAGAAAGTAAATTCACTGGCCCCATCATGGCCCAGCTGTGCTCAGGTGGAGAAGAGCGAATCAAGCTGTAAATCAGCGCCTCGCCTTTGCTGTCACCCAAAAGCACATGGGTAGGAGCTTGCACCTTGCCGTCTTGAAAGCACCACATCAGCAAATGCTGTTGATCTGCAGGCAGCGTGCAACTTGGGGTAAATGTTCCGCGCTCAACGCCCACTACCAAGGTGGAGGGGTCTGCATTGAGCATGCCGTGGTGCCTGAATTTCAATCCATCGAAAACGTTAATGGCATGAGACACCAACAACACAGCAACCATCCATAAACTCAGCCAAAGTACAGCGCGAGGGTATTTTTTACCAAAGCGAATCGGTTGTTCTATAAAACGGTAGGTGAGATAGGCCAGTAAAAAGCTCAGCGCCACCAACCCCAAGCGCACTTCCACAGAGGGTGTTTGCGAGGCCAAAATGCGGGCAAACGAAAGCAAAGGCCAATGCCATAAATACAGCGGATAGCTGATCAGTCCAATCGCAACCAAGGGCCTTGACGCCAACCAAGTGCTGTTAAGACTGCTGTTGCTGCCTGCGAGTAACACCAATGCAGCACCAACGACAGGAATGACAGCCCAATAGCCAGGAAAGGCCATGTCTTTATCGAAAAAGAAGGCCGATCCCAAGACCAAGCCCAAGCCCCACCAGCCAGCAGGATTGCGCCATGCCCTTGCCAAGCGTGGGTTGTTCATCAAGGCAATGGCCAATGACGCTCCCAGTAACAACTCCCAACTGCGGCTCAGTGGGGAATAAAAATCGCGTGATAAATCGCCTTTGAAAACCAACCAAAAGCTATAGCCTATGGAGGACACCATCAACAACATAAGCATGTGCAAAGACCAGCGAGGTACACGCTTGAACAACAACAGCAGCAAAGGCCAAAGCAGGTAGAACTGCTCTTCAATCGCCAGCGACCATAAGTGCAGCATGGGTTTGGTGTCAGCGGCATTGTCAAAATAGCCGGACTCCCGCAGCAGCATGAAGTTGGTCAGAAAGATGGCACTGCTGCCGGTATGCTTTGCCAGTTGTTTGTATTCAATAAAGTTCAGGCAAACCCAACCGGCCGCCAAGCCAAAACCCAACACCAGCAGCAGCGCTGGGAAAATTCGGCGAACACGCCTTGCGTAAAACTGGCGAAGGCTGAAGCGTTGATCGCGCAGATCGCGAAGTATCAGCCCGGTGATGAGGTAGCCCGAGATGACGAAAAAAACATCCACGCCAACAAAGCCACCGCTCAACTGGTCGGGAAATGCGTGAAAGATGACGACGATCAAAACCGCGATGGCCCGCAAGCCATCTATGTCCGGTCTGTAATCTGTTTGGTTCTGCGAAATAACGGCGCCTCGCTTCTTCTCAAAAACTGCACGCTCGGGGCGTGATGAATACGAATCATAGACCGATGGATAATCCCCTTGTGAAGCCCGCTAGGCCGTCGCTGGTGCAAGGACAGAAATGTCGCACTGGAGGAACGTCCGGACTGCACAGGACAGCGTAGGAGGTAACACCTCTCCACCGTGAGGTGAGGATCAGAGCAACAGAGACGAGTCACCTTGGGTGCTGGCACACAAGGTGGGTGAAACGGGCAATCTCTACGCGCAGCAATACCAAGTAGGCCAACGTTGAGGCGGTTCGCTGAGTTGGCGGGTAGGTAGCACCGAGCCGGGTGGGTGACCCCCGGCCCAGAGGAATGACGGTCACGTATTGGGAAACCAATATGCACAGAATCCGGCGTATCGGCGGGCTTCACATTTTTTAATTGAATTTATATGCATATAAGCAGAGTCAATTGGCAGCATCGATGGCAAAGTTTTGCAGTCTTTTCCGTGTCCTTTTTGGCTGTATCGGTGAGCTTAGGTGTTGCCATGGTCTCCATAGCCAAACTGTTGCTGTTAATAGCGGTTGTAGGCCAACTGGTTTTTGACGTCAAACACCGAAGCTTTCCCTCCTTCAAACTGTGGCCCTCAATGACATGGTGGATATTGCTGGCCATGGGTTGGATGAGTTTGAGTTTTTTGTGGACTACGTCAAGTTCTGCTGATGCTTTGGCCGGATGGGGCAGGCACAGCCGCATTTTGTGGTTTTTGGCTGTTTTTTATCTTTTGAGAAGCGCTCAAAAGTCTTTGTTGACCTTGAAATGGTTTGTGGCTGGAATGGTGGTGATGCTGCTGTCATCTTGGGCTTTGGTGGCTGGACTGCCAGTGCCTTGGGCAACAGCTAAAGATTTGCCTGCATTGGGCATTGTTCATGGCAGCACACTGGAACAACCTGTGTTGCTAACTTTATTGGCGACCGTTTTATGGTTCATGCGTGAGCACTGGCCCAAGGGACATTGGCGTTGGGTGCCTTGGGTGATATTGCTACTGGCCATCGTGAATGTTTTTTTTGTGATGACGGGGCGCAGCGGTTTTTTGGTCATGCTGTTAGCCATCACTTTGGCAGTATGGTGGGAGTTACCCAAAAGATGGCGATGGCTGGTGCTGGGTTTGCCATTTGCGCTAAGTGCTTTGATGATGGTTTTGTCACCAAGATTTGAAGCCCAAACCACCAAAGTGTTTCATGATGTCCTGAGTTATCAACAGGGAAGCATTGAAACATCTCAGGGGCAACGCTTGGATTATTGGCATCGCTCATTGCTGGCGGTTGAAGAAAAACCTCTGATGGGTCATGGTGTTGGAAGTTGGCGCATGAATTACCACCGCTTGGGCGGCATGCAAAAAGATGCACCGTCCAACCCACACCAGCAGTATTTGTTGTGGACTGTGGAGTCTGGTCTGATTGGTGCAGTGCTGTTGGTTGGCATATTGTT
>JBILIR010000121.1:0-5405 GCA_044368955.1 Limnohabitans sp. | reverse complement strand
ACTCAAGGGTGCACTTACGTTGCCAGAAAGTTCCCGACAGACTTTACTGACAGTCACCTTTATTTCTGCAACCATGGGCTTGATGAATTGCCCCTATTTCGGTGCAGGTATGGGTGAGTGCTTGGTTTTTTTAGCCGCCAGTTTGCTTTCATTGCATCAAAATAAGACGGATTAAAAAACTCCCATGATAAATACCCCTTTCTTGCGTAAAGAAAACCCTTGGCAGCGAAGACGGAAGAAACTTCAATACAGTCTGTTGAAAAAACTTAGCCGTAACGCAATGCCTGTCTTTGTCAGGGGAGGCGATTTAATAAGCATTCAACCAATGGCCTGGGGTGAATACGAGCCTGAAGTTGTCGAGTTGATCAAGTACTGGGCAGATACAAATCATTCAGATTTCTTTTGGGATATTGGTGCAAACATTGGCTTGATTTCATGTCAAGTTGGGCATTTATTTAAGCAGGTTCATTTATTTGAACCTAACCCAGATTGCTTGAGTTTGCTGAAAATCAACTTGAAATCCATGTTGCGAAATCAGGAGACCCATGTACATCCTTATGCGCTTGGAAATTAAAAGGAGCGTCTGAGCTTGATGGTCCCTTTTGACAATTGGGGAGGTGCATTCATTTCATCAGCAGATAACGAATATTCCCCAGATGTGCTGGCCCACAAAGATGGCTTTACACGTTTTGATCCCACGCAATACCAAACACATGAAGTTCAGGTGGAGTCGGCTGTAGACGTCATGTCAGCATTGTTTTCATCTATGCGTTCCATGGGTTTGCGCAAAGGGGTGATCAAAATTGATGTTGAAGGTTTTGAGTCTTTGGTGATTAAAGCTATCTCTTCGACTGTTCCTGAAGATTTTGAAGTGATGGTAGTGTTTGAAAACTGCAATCTTGATGCCTCTTTGCCTTTGCTGACGCTTGGCTCAAATTTAAAGGCTGATTTCTTTCATCTTGCCAGCGATGTACGGCCATGGCCTTTTTTGCCAAGAACAATCAATTCAATTTATAACTTTATTCGTGGAGGGCATTCTGTATTTCTTGTGCCTCTCACGCAAATGCTTCCTGCGGGTACCTGCGTGCTGATGATTGCACCAAACGACATTTAGTTGAATTCATTTTGGAGCACATGCTCCACATGCGCCTGCAGCGACCTAAGGGCCACAGGCCACAGCGCTTGCGGCACATCGTCATAGGCCAAAGGCAACCAGTCTTGTAAAGAACCCTGGGGCAAAGCTTGCATGGCACGGCGAACTTTGTCTTCGCGTTTTAAGCGGTGTGCTTTCAATCGTTCTATGCAGTCGATTGCGCTGTATGGCTCAGCCCATAAATTACCCAACACATAACCATGTGCTGGCAAGATAAATTGAACCTGCCACTGTTTACAGGCTACAACCAGCTTGTCTAAAGAAGCAAGGTAGTCCCCCATATGCCCATCGGGAGGATCAATCACGGTGGTGCTGCCATTGAGCACATGGTCACCGCTGATGAGCAGGCCATCTTCTTGCAAAATCAAACACAGGTGGTTTGCAGCGTGGCCAGGGGTATGAATCACTTGCAAGGTGTGCGTGTGACCTTGGCTGTGCAAAACAATGCTTTCACCGTCGTTCAAAATTCGGTCAGGAGAAAACTCGCTGTGAGGACGAGCTTGGGCCGAAGAGGGCAAACCCATGACTTGCACAGTTAAACCCTTTTCTGCGCACTTGTTTTTCAGCAACCAAGCAGCGGGTGAATGGTCAGGGTGTGAGTGGGTACAAATGATGGCTCGGATATTGCCTTTGCAAGCCTGCCATAAACGCTCAACATGCGCTGCATCAGGTGGGCCGGGGTCGACCACCACATAACCACTTTGTTCATCCCCAATCAGATAACTGTTGGTACCTGGCCCCGTCATCATGCTGGGGTTGGGTGCAGTTAAGCGGCGCACATGGGCCAGCAGGGGCACAGCTGTGTGCGACTGCCAATCTAGGTGATGAACGATTTGCCCATCAGGACAGGTCAGTGCCAACTCGCCAAAAGGCGGTTCATGTTCCATGAAGCGTACATCTTTGCCTTGCAGCAATCCTGCACGTGGGCAACTGTGAAACCAAGGTTGTTCATTGGCGCAAGCGGCCAAAACACTGTCCACAGTGGTGTAGCTCTGCAGTTTTTCAAGCGTACGAATGGTGGGAAAGATAATGAAGAAGTCCCCTGCTGCATGACGACTCAGCGCTGCAGTTGGGCTGACCCATACCGGCTCAAACTGTTCTTTTTCGTCCGCGATCGGTACCTGTCCCTCGGGCATTCGCGCCACCAAAAAAGGCACATCAAATCGCCTAGGCAAATCACGGTCGGTTACCCAGTGTGCCAAAACGTACACCTCATTGGCAGACAGTATCAAACCATGGGACAGGCACTGCTCGGCAAAGTGATCTTGCCTAGATAGCAAGGTTTGCGTTTCTGGGCGCACAGGCTTGCCGTCAGTTCCATTGGCCAAAAGAATGCCCAACTCTTCAAAGCTTTCGCGAATAGCAGCAATCGCTTGGGTCAGGCGTTGGTCATCTTGCGTGGCACGTCTTTCGGCCAAATGGTGGCAACTCGTATCTGCAGCGTCGATGCCACCACCAGGAAAAACATAGGCGCCTGGCGCAAAACTGGCTTGCAAAGAGCGCCTTGTCATCAGCACTTCAATACCGTCTTGGGTGTCACGAAGCAACAAAACCGTGGCGGCAGGCAAAGGTTTGGAAGGGATTTGGGCGGGGTGCAGTTGTAAATGAGCGCGTACCATGGACGCATTATGACAAGGCGATAATCAGCTGATGCGCATACGATTTACCAAAATGCAGGGTGCGGGCAATGACTTTGTGGTGCTCGATGAGACCCAAGGCTTGCTGGGCCTCACCCCTGCCCATTACCGCTTCATAGCGGATCGCCATTTCGGCGTGGGCGCAGACCAAATTCTTTCTGTTCGCCAATCTTCGTCTGCAGCGGCAGATTTCGCCTATGTCATCCACAACAGCGATGGTGGTGAAGTAGAGCAATGCGGCAATGGTGCAAGGTGTTTTGTTCGCTTTGTGCGTGAACACGGCTTGACCAATAAATCCACTGTCAAAGTGCAAGTGCATGGCGGCATCATCACCTTGCGTCAATTGCCCGATGGTTCTGTGCAAGTGGACATGGGACCACCCGTCTTTGATTTAGCCCTTGTTCCCTTTAATGTGTCTCAAGCCATATCTTTAGCGGGCCCACCTGGATTGCTGTGGAAACTGTCCTTGCAAGACCAGGGCAGTGTCGACGTGGCAGTGCTCTCCATGGGTAACCCGCATGCGGTTGTTCGTGTAGATGATGTTGACAAAGCGCCCGTTGCTTTTTGGGGGCCTTTGATTGAAAACCATGCGGCATTTCCCAACAGAGTGAACGTTGGTTTTTTGCAAGTGTTGTCGCGCACCGAGGTGAAACTTCGTGTGCATGAGCGTGGCGCAGGTGAGACCTTGGCCTGTGGCACTGGGGCATGTGCTGCGGTGGTGGCTGGTATTCGACAAGGCTGGCTAGATCCCAAAGTTAAGGTGCACACCCAAGGTGGTGTGCTGACCATTGAGTGGCAAGGCGAGGGCGCATCGGTGATGATGAGCGGACCTGCCACGACCGTATTCACAGGCGAGATGGAGATCCCCGAATGAGCAACTCAATTACCCCCATCACAGAGGACGATATCGCCAATTTTTTGGTGAATACGCCGGATTTCTTTGAGCGTCACGCCCAGTTGCTGTCCAGTGTGCGGTTTGTCAGTCCGCATGGTCAGCGTGCTGTGAGTTTGCAAGAACGCCAAGCCGATATGTTGCGCGAAAAAATTCGCGCCTTAGAGCAGCGCATGATGGAGATGATTCGCAACGGCAGCGACAACGCCGTCTTGGCTGATCGTTTGCACCGCTGGTCACAAAGTTTGTTGATGACTCAGCACCCCGCTGAACTGCCAGGCATCATCGTGGATGAGATTCAACACCACTTCATGGTGCCGCAGGTGGCTATTCGTGTTTGGCGAGTAGGCGAAGCATTTCAAATTGAACCATTCGCCCAGGGTGTCAGCGATGAAGTCAAAGCGTTTGTACAAGGCTTGCGAGCACCTTATTGCGGTGCAAATGCCGAATTTGAAGCTGTTGAATGGTTGGCACACCCGCATGAAGCGCAGTCAGTGGCATTGTTGCCACTGCGAAGCAATCAGTCGCCTTGGGTGACTGCCGAGACTGCAGAACCTGCCGAGCAATCCAGTGATACAAGTTTGGGTTTGTTGGTCTTAGCTTCCCCAGATCCCCAACGATTTCATTCTTCCATGGGCACCGACTTGCTCAGCCGCATCGCTGAATTGGCCAGTGCAGCCCTTAGCCGCTTACGCTGAGCCCATTGCACATTCGAATGAATGACACACAAGATTTAGTGGTGCGTTATTTGTCGCATGTGCGATTTGAAAAACGCCTGTCAGACAGAACCGTGGCTTTGTATAGCGAAGATCTGAACAAGTTGTCAGACTTAGCAGGGCAGGCTGGCTTGGTGAACTTAGCGCTTGTTGACACGCCACATCTTCGGCGTTGGATGGCGCAGATGCATGCCGCTGGCAGAAGCCCGCGCGGCATTGCACTCATTCTTTCGGGCTGGCGAGGCTTTTTCAATTGGTTAGGCAAAGAGGGATTGATCCATGCCAACCCAATGTCCGGGTTGCGTGCGCCCAAAGCGGCCAAACCTTTGCCTAAAGCCTTGAATGTGGACGATGCAGTGCAGCTTGCGCAACACCGACCCATCGATACCGATCCTTGGTTGCAAGCACGTGATTCAGCGATGGTGGAACTGCTGTACAGCAGCGGGTTGCGTGTGGGCGAATTGATAGGTTTGGATGTTCAAGCCAGCCCGCATGCCAAGGGATGGATAGACCTGTCCGCTGGCGAGGCGCATGTTTTGGGTAAAGGCTCTAAGCGGCGAAGCGTGCCTGTTGGACAGCAAGCCTTGGTTTCTTTGCAAGCATGGTTGACAGTTCGCGCGGGTGGCTTGCCAGCAAATGCAATTGATCAAGCAGCCATGTTTGTGGGGCAAAGAGGGACCCGATTGAGCGCACAAGCTGTATGGCAACGTTTGCGCTTAAGAGGTCTTCAAGCCGGCATTGCGACACCAGTTCACCCGCATATGTTGCGCCACTCTTTTGCCAGTCATGTGTTGCAGTCCAGTGGCGACTTGCGAGGTGTACAGGAGTTGCTAGGCCATGCCAATATCAGCACCACGCAGGTCTATACACGTTTGGACTACCAACATTTGGCAAAGACCTATGACGCCGCCCATCCACGTGCCCGCAAGAAAACCACATGAAAACCTTGAAACTTAAAGCCGGCAAGGAGCGCTCAGCCTTGCGAGGCCACCCTTGGGTTTTCGACT
>JBILIR010000091.1:0-6049 GCA_044368955.1 Limnohabitans sp. | reverse complement strand
TCTGCAGCGCTTGAATCTTTGGCCGCTGAAATCAAAATGTGACTGGCTCGACGTTCTTCTTTGGCGTTGAGTAAATTTTGATTCTGATCGAAATAGGTTTTTAAATCAGATTCAGTTACTGAGATGGTTTTTTCAATAGTAGAAAGATCCAAAACTACATACTCAATATCGACTGTCTCAGAGGTCTGATAGTCCTTTGAATGCGAAGCGAAATAGTTTTTGATGTCTTCATCGCTTGGCTTCGCAGAGTCAAAATAATCTGAAGCAGAAAAAATGGCCACTTGAATTTCGCGTTGCTGCAAAAAAGCATCAAGGGTTGTTGCGGCTTGTGATGTGGGAGAGAAGCTGCTTGAGCCAACACTGCCAATGACTTGTCTAACAGACAAGTCAGACCTGACACGGGACTCGAAAATTTCAGGTGTCATACCCTGTGCACTTAGAAAAGATTTATATTTTTCAATGTCAAAGGAACCATCTGGCTTTTTGAGAGAAGCAAACGAATCAACCTCGCCGATAGCCTTGGCTAGCTTCTGATCTGAAATTTTGATATTCAATTTGGATGCACTGGCTTCCAAAACTTTTGAACGGATGATTCTTTCTAGGGCCATGAACTTCATGGCTGGTGTATCGAACATGGCCACATCCATTCCAGGCATGGACGCTGACATACGGTCAACCTCAGCCTTATGGGCTTGGTCCCACTCTGCAACTGAAATTTCACGCCCATCTACCAAGGCTGCTTTAGCGCTCGCGTCATTAAACCGCGAGTACCCGTCTACGCCAAAGAAAACAAAGGCGGGGAAAATCAAAATAATCAGCAGAATATGCATGATTTTTTTGTTGCGCTGAATATATTCGAACATAGATGGACTCTGATGGTAAGAAAGGCGAACCCAAGTTCGCCTTTAGAAAGATTGGTGGGTGCTGACGGGCTCGAACCGCCGACCTACGCCTTGTAAGGGCGCCGCTCTACCAACTGAGCTAAGCACCCAACCTTAACACTTCAGTTTAAAGCATCTTTCAATGCTTTTCCGGCTCGAAATTTAGGAGCCTTAGAAGCCTTGATGGTGATAGATGCACCAGTGGCTGGGTTGCGACCATTACGCTCTTCGCGATGTGATACCTCAAAAGTTCCGAAGCCAACCAAGGAAACAGCATCACCTTTTTTCAATGCAGAAGTAATGGTATCTAAAGTAGATTCCAATGCTCGCGTAGCAGCAGCTTTAGAAATATCGGCATCAGCCGCAATGTGTTCGATCAATTCAGTTTTGTTCACAAAAGTCCCCTTGACATCAGGTGTGATTATTGGGTTAAGTTAAGCAGGATGGTTGCGTGGAGATTGCCGCGCTTTCATATTCTAGTAGGTTTTATCTGAACGATTGGTCACGAGTGTGAAGCTACATCTTGCTGAGAAAGCCTGCAATAGCAAGCCCTACATCAGTACATTTCGCTTTGCCTCCCAAGTCAGGGGTGCGAGGGCCATTGTTTTGGGGGTCTAAGCAAGCTTCGATGGCTGCAATCACTTTATCGTGAGCATGCTTAAAGCCTAAAAATTCAAGCATCATTGCAGCACTCCAAATTTGACCAATGGGGTTTGCAACTCCTTTTCCTGCAATGTCAGGTGCTGAGCCATGGACTGGTTCAAATAATGAGGGAAATGTCTTTGCAGGATTGATGTTTGCGCTTGGTGCAATAGCGATGGTGCCTGTACATGCGGGTCCAAGATCACTCAAGATATCGCCAAACAAATTACTGGCAACAACAACATCGAAAAAATCAGGGCGTTGTACAAAGTGTGCAGTCAAAATATCAATATGGAATTTATCCAAACGGACATGCGGGAAATTTTGTGACATTGCAACGACGCGCTCGTCCCAATAGGGCATGGTGATGGCAATACCATTGGATTTTGTAGCACTGGTCAGGTGTTTTTTGGGTCGTGACTGTGCTAACTCAAAAGCAAATTTCAAAACGCGATCGACACCGACACGCGTCATCACAGTTTCTTGCATGACAATTTCTCGCGGTGTTCCTTCGAACATTCGGCCGCCAATGCTCGAATACTCACCCTCGGTGTTCTCTCGAACAATGTACATATCAATCTCACCTGGACTTCTGGGTGATCCGTCAGGACGAACAACCGGCGCGATCACACCAGGCATCAGCTTGGCAGGTCGAAGATTGATGTATTGATCAAACTCTCGTCTGAACAATAAAAGGGAATTCCATAAAGAAATATGATCAGGAATTTTTTCAGGCCAGCCTACAGCGCCAAAGAAAATAGCATCGTGCCCTATTAACAACTCCCGCCAGTTGTCAGTCATCATATTTCCATGCTTTTCAAAATACGGCCAACATGCAAAGTCGAATACATCAAACTCTAATGGGATATCAAAACGAGTTGCCACAGTTTCCAGGACACGCAAACCTTCAGGCATGACCTCCTGTCCGATGCCATCACCCGCAATAATTGCAATGCGCTTTTTTGTCAAAAATCACCTCAATGGGTTTGTAGGAATGTTTACTTCATAGCTGTACGAATATACGGCACAGCTTTTTTCAAATAGTAAAACATTGACCAAATGGTCAAAAAAGCAGCGAGCCAAATCAGCACTGTTCCATACAATCTGGTGTCAAGCAAACCCCATAAGTTTCCATCAAACAGTAAAAAAGGAATCGCAACCATCTGCAGCGTCGTCTTTATCTTTCCCAACATATTAACGGCAACACTTTTGGCGGCTCCTATCATTGCCATCCACTCTCTGAGAGAGGAAATGGCTATTTCACGACCAATGATGAGTAAGGCAACAATGACATCGACTCGCCCTAAATCGACCAATACCAATAAGCTGGCACAAACCAGAAATTTATCTGCCACAGGGTCTAAGAAGGCACCGAAAGCGGATGTCTGATTCAGTTTGCGGGCTAAAAATCCGTCCAGCCAGTCAGTTAAGGCAAAAAGAATAAAAAGCACTGTAGCAATTAAATTTTTTGTTTCGTTCTCTAGAGGAACATCAAAAATAAAGACAATGAATGGAATAGCGGCAATTCGCGTCCATGTCATTATGTTGGGTATGCTGAAAAACATTTTTCTTATTCGTACGCAATAAATGCTTTACCTTCAAGCGGACCTGTCACCAATTTTTGTACCCGCTCTTCAGTGGGTATGAATGCAATCTTATCCCCTAACAGTATTTCAGCTTCACAGTGCGGCAACTGAAAAACGATACGGACCCCAAGACCTTTGACATGGCTTGAAGAATGAAGGATGGAATGAGCATCTGGATTTTTTTGATGTCCAATGTGAATGATTTCTTCTAAATCGCTAAGATTGTTTTGTACATTGCACTGAAGGTATTTGCCAAACTTACATCTAGCCTCGGTTAAATTCAGGGACTGAATAAGGCTCAAGCGCAATTGAGTAGGATCACGTCGATCGGATTGAACCTTGACTTGCGCGACCAAGATTTGATCCTCCTGAATTTTGTCTTTATTCGCATTGAAAATATTTTCATCAGTGCTAACTTCCAGAACTTCAGTCATATCGTCTAGTTCAAATATATACAACTTACCGCGTGTCGTATTGATAAATCGCTGGTTTTTGACCATCCCTACAACCCACTGCGGCTCCTTCGCTTCAGTTAGGGTTTGCAAAGAGGTCTTGATAAACTTTCTAACTTCTGCTGCATATTCTTCAAATAAGTGGCCTGAAAGATGAAAACCTAGTGCAGATTTTTCATGGGTTAAACGCTCACGAATGGTCCAGGGACGTGCAAATTTAAGTGGTGGCTCTTGCGAATGCGCCCCATGCCCCGCATCAAATAACCCCACTTGATGCAGATTGTTAGCCTGCGACTGAGCGTAATCCCAGGCCAAATCCACCGAAGACAAGACAGATGATCTGTCTGAAGAAATAAAGTCGAATGCGCCAGATTTAATCAGGGCTTCTACAGATCGTTTATTGACTTTGGTTCGGTCAACGCGCGAACAAAAATCAAACAGGCTGGTGAAGTTTCCGCCTACACGACGCACTTCAACAATCTCTGCAATGGCTAATTGTCCTGTCCCTTTGACGGCGCCCAAGCCATAACTGATCTTTTGTCCTCCAAGCGGAACAAAAACATACTCACCCGTGTTGATGTTGGGATTTTCAAAACTTATGCCAAATGAAACGGCGTCATCAAAAAGAATTTTTAGCTTATCTGTGTCCCCCATTTCAACCGTCATATTGGCGCAAAAAAATTCTGCGGTATGGTGGACTTTGATCCATGCTGTTTGATAAGCCAATAAAGAATAGGCTGCAGCATGAGATTTGTTAAAACCATATCCAGCAAATTCCTCCATTAAATCGAAAATGGCATCTGCTTGGTCGGTTGATATGCTATTTTTCTCGGCACCTTGACGAAATACAGAGCGGTGCAAGGCCATTTCATCTGCTTTTTTCTTGCCCATTGCCCGGCGCAATAAATCCGCACCCCCCAAGCTATAGCCACCCAATATTTGGGCTGTCTGCATCACCTGCTCTTGATAAACCATGATTCCATAGGTCTCCTCTAGCACGTCTGCAACCAAAGGGTGAGGGTAAACAACAGGCTCTCGGCCATGTTTACGTGCCACAAAACTTGGGATAAGTGCCATAGGTCCAGGTCTGAAGAGCGCATTCAAGATAATCAGATCTTCAAGCCGCGAAGGCTTTGCATCTTTGAGCATGGCTTGCATACCCCGGCTCTCGAATTGGAATACAGCCTCGGTTCTTCCCTCGGAAAACAATTTATAGGTGATGGCGTCATCAAGGGGTATGTCATCCAAGGACCAATGTGACGATACCCCTTCTTTTTTCACGATCAAATTTTTTGCGTTTTCTAGGATCGTTAATGTTGCCAAGCCTAAGAAGTCAAATTTCACCAAGCCAACCGCTTCAACATCGTCCTTGTCAAATTGGCTGACTGACGAAGGACTGCCTGACTGTTGATAAAGAGGACAAAAGTCAGTCAACTTGCCAGGCGCAATCAGGACACCACCTGCATGCATGCCCACATTTCGAGTCAAGCCTTCTAAATTTTGTGCGAGGTTAAGAAGTATCTTGACTTCATCTTCATTGGCATAGCGCTGAGCCAACAGTGGCTCCTGTTCCATCGCTAGGGCAATCGTTATGTGCTGACCGGGCTTGTTGGGAATGAGTTTAGACAAGCCGTCACAAAACGGGTAGCTCATATCGAGTGTGCGACCAACATCCCGTATCGCAGCCCTAGCTGCCATTGTGCCGAAAGTCACGATTTGGCTAACAGCTCCTCTGCCGTACTTTTCTTTGACGTAGTCAATCACGCGGTCTCTGTTCGTTTGACAGAAATCAATATCAAAGTCGGGCATTGATACGCGCTCTGGGTTCAAAAAACGCTCAAAAAGTAAGCCATACTGCAAAGGGTCAAGGTCAGTGATTTTGAGCGAGTACGCGACCAATGAACCTGCGCCTGAACCCCTGCCAGGCCCGACAGGGCAACCATTGTTCTTGGCCCAATTGATGAAGTCACTGACAATTAAGAAGTACCCGGGGAACCCCATCTTCAATATGGTTTGAATTTCGAACTCAAGCCGTGCTTCATAGCTTGCTTGCATCTCCAACCGGTCTTGTGCGCTTGGAAAGAGTTTGTTCAATCTTTCCGACAAGCCAGCCTGAGAAACTTGTCTGAAATAAACGTCGATAGGAATTGTTTGGCCATCTTCCAGTGGTGTGGGGTACTCAGGAAGTTGCGGTTTTCCTAGGGAGAGTTGCATATGGCAACGCTTTGCAATGTTCACAGTGTTAACAATTGCACTGGGAATATCTGCAAATAAAGCCTTCATTTCCTCTGAACTTTTAAAGTATTGTTCACGTGTGAACAACCTCAAGCGTTTGGAATTACCAAGAATTTCGCCTTGCGCTATGCAGACTCTGGCTTCGTGGGCCTCATAGTCTTGGGCCTCTAAAAATTGAATGGGGTGAGTTGCAACCACAGGGAGATTTAGCCTAGACGCCAAGGCTACGGCCGAGGCAATATAACGCTCTTCA
>JBILIR010000337.1:0-2555 GCA_044368955.1 Limnohabitans sp. | reverse complement strand
TTCCTGCTCTTTGCAATTCCACATAAAAACGATTAGGGAATAATTTTGACAAGTCATTGCAAATCTTTTCGGCCTGTTCTTCATTGCCGAGCAGCAAGTTCTGTCCAATATGACCAAGTTGTCCCCCAGACAAGAAAATCAAACCCTCGGACAACTCTGACAACCAATCCCATTTAACGGTAGGTTGATGAGATTTCACATCCTGCTGAATCCATGAACGTGTAAGCAACTCACATAAGTTCAAATAGCCTTTTTGCGACTGGACCAGCAGTAAGATTTTGGAATTTGCAGCAGTTATGCTGATGTCGCTTAGTGTCAAATGCACTTCAGCACCTAAGATAGGCTGCACACCCATATGCCTGTTTGCCGAATAAAATTTAACCGCACCAAACAAGTTATGTATGTCGGTGATAGCTAAAGCAGGTTGCGAGAATTCAACTGCACGCTTGACCACATCGTCAATTCGGCATGTGCCATCTGCGACAGAGTATTCAGTATGGAGTCGAAGATGTACAAACATAAGTGGAGTTATTCTAGGGATCAAAACTGGCGAAAATGCCTAAACACCAAGCGAAGCAGAATTATTCTAAAATTGCCGAAAACAAAGGACTACTATATGGCTAGCGAACTCATTCAGCATATTTCTGACAGCAACTTTGAAACCGTTGTTCTTCAATCAGATCAACCTGTTTTGGTGGACTTCTGGGCAGAATGGTGCGGCCCCTGCAAGATGATTGCACCTGCCTTGGATGAGGCTGCCTCAACCTACCAAGGAAAACTTCAGATAACCAAACTGAATGTTGATGAAAACAAAGATGTTCCGTCTAAATTTGGTATCAGAGGCATTCCAACACTCATGATTTTTAAAAATGGGCAGTTGGCTGCCACAAAAGTAGGCTTCTTAAGCAAGGCTCAATTGACTGAGTTTATTGACCAACAGTTGGCTTAAGGTCTTTTTTCCTGTCATAATCTGAAGAGCATCAGCGATTTTTGCTCCCAAGCACATCGCCTGACTACTCCAAGACTATCCGCTGGACCTGTCTTGTTTCATCCCCCTCGATAGCTATCAAAACTCCCTTAATGGAGTACTCCTATGCACCTGAATGAACTCAAGGCACTGCATGTGTCAGAAGTATTAAAGCAAGCTGAAGAGCTTGAAATTGAAAATACAGGCCGCATGCGCAAACAGGAGCTGATGTTTGCCATTATTAAAAAAAGGGCCCGTGCAGGAGAACAAGTTTTCGCTGATGGCGTGCTTGAAATTTTGCCTGATGGATTTGGTTTTTTACGAAGCCCAGATACCAGCTACACAGCAAGCACAGATGATATTTACATCAGTCCAAGCCAAGTCAGACGCTTCAATCTGCACACTGGCGACATGATTGAAGGTGAGGTGCGAATCCCTAAAGACGGCGAGCGCTATTTTGCACTGACAAAACTTGATCAAGTCAATGGTGATCTGCCTGAAAATAACAAGCACAAAGTCATGTTCGAAAACTTGACACCCTTGTTTCCCAAGGAGCAGATGCGTTTAGAACGTGATATCAAGGGTGAAGAAAATATCACGGGTCGCATCATTGACATCATTGCCCCCATTGGTAAGGGACAAAGAGCGCTGTTGGTGGCACCTCCAAAGAGCGGCAAAACAGTCATGATGCAGCATATTGCCCATGCCATTACCGCCAATTACCCAGACAGCCATGTCATGGTTTTGCTGGTGGATGAGCGACCTGAAGAAGTGACAGAAATGCAGCGCAGCGTCAAAGGCGAGGTGATTGCGTCCACCTTTGATGAACCCGCCGCCCGTCACGTGCATGTGGCAGAAATGGTCATTGAACGAGCCAAGCGCTTGGTAGAGTTAAAAAAAGATGTGGTCATCTTGCTCGATTCAATCACACGACTTGCAAGGGCCTACAACAACGTGGTGCCCAGTTCTGGCAAAGTGCTCTCAGGCGGTGTCGACTCCAACGCCCTTCAACGTCCAAAACGTTTTTTTGGAGCGGCCAGAAAAGTAGAAGAAGGTGGCTCTTTAACGATCATTGCCACAGCCCTGATTGATACCGGCAGCCGAATGGATGAGGTCATTTTTGAAGAGTTCAAAGGTACCGGAAATTGTGAAATTCACTTAGACAGACGCCTTTACGAGAAACGGGTGTTCCCAGCGATTCAACTCAATCGAAGCGGCACCCGCAAAGAAGAACTGTTGCTGTCACCTGAAATTCTTCAAAAATCAAGAATTTTGAGGCAGTTTATCTACAACCTAGATGAAATTGAATCCATGGAATTGATGCTCAAGAACATGAAGTCCACCAAGACCAATGTCGACTTCTTTGACATGATGCGTCGGGGCGGTTGATCAATCTGAGCTAGAATCTCGTTTTTTTGCGAAAAGTGCATCGGAATGGCCGATGTGGCTGTCGTAACGACATAAGGAATATCCATGAAACAGGGAATACACCCCCAGTACCGCGAAGTTTGCTTTATTGATCTTTCCAACGGTTTCAAATTTGTGACCCGCACCTGTGCGAATACCAAAGAGACCATCAAAATGGACG
>JBILIR010000045.1:0-8653 GCA_044368955.1 Limnohabitans sp. | reverse complement strand
CAAAGATTTTGGCTCCTTGGTGTCCTTGGGCAAATTCAGCACGGTGGGCAATATGATGGGTGGACTGATTGGCAAAAATTTGATGATTGAAGGCTATTTTGCAAAAGTCATGTACCTGTCTTTGTAGAAATTGCACGAATTGGCCATTCACGGTTTTTTGAAAACCTCGCTCTACACCTTGGCAAGAATGATCACCAAGCAAACCAATCCAACAGTGAAGCTCCATTAGCACTGTTTTACCCATCAGCTTCAAACCTCTCAATACAAAGGTAGCTTGATTTGCATCATTAATTGTCAAATAATTTTTAAACTATAAATTTGTAGAATTCGTCAAATACGGAAAGGTATTTGGCATGAGAAAACTTCTATTAATTTTTGTTTTATTTTTATCAAATATTGTCAATGCTAAAACCATCGAGGGCTTGGTGGTTGGGGTGGCAGATGGTGACACCATCACCGTGCTGGATCAACAAAAGAATACCTACAAAATCAGGTTGCAAGGCATAGATGCACCAGAGAAAAAACAAGCTTTTGGCGAAAAATCCAAGCAAAGCCTGCACGACCTTGTGCATGGCAAGCAGGTACGCATTGAATACGACAAAGACGACAAATACGGCCGCATAGTCGGCAAGATCACGCTCGATGATTTAGATATTTGCCTGCAACAGTTGGTGTTGGGCATGGCTTGGCACTATAAGAAATACCAAAATGAACAGTCCGTCGCTGACCGTGTGGCCTACAACGATGCAGAGTTGAAGTCAAAGTCTCTCAAACTTGGTCTTTGGGCTGACGAGACGCCCACGCCGCCGTGGGAGTTTCGAAAGAAATAAGCGTGATCGGTTAACCTAAACCTTTCAGGAGCTTGTTTTGGATATGCAAACTGGCCGCCCGGCCACCCTCAGCCCTCGTGGCATGGTCACTTCCCCCCACAGCTTGGCCTCGGCCGCAGGTGCAGATGTGCTTCGCGCTGGCGGCTCAGCCGTTGACGCCGCGATTGCCACCGCCGCGGTGCTGGGCGTGATTTACCCGCACATGACAGGCATGGGCGGCGACGCTTTTTGGCTCATCCATGATGCCAACACCGGCAAGGTGCGTTACCTGAATGGCGGCGGCCGCGCCGCTGCCAACGCCGATCCAGCGTTTTTCAAAAGCAAGGGCTTGAGCGAAGTGCCGTTTCGCGGCATTTGGCCAGCCACCCTCACCACGCCAGGCGCGGTGTCCAGTTGGTGTGCCGCCCATGAGGCTTACGGCAACTTAAAACTCCCTCGCATTTTGGAAGCAGCCATCGACTATGCCCAGCACGGCTACCCTGTGAGCCAACGCTTGGCGGGTTGGATGCAGCGCTCTCAAGCAGATTGCAGCCAGCAGCCGGGTTGGTCTGCGCTGTTCACGCCCGATGGCACATTGCCCCACACAGGAGACACACGCCGAAACCCCGCTTTAGCCAGAACCCTGCAAGCTGTGGCAACGCAAGGCCAAGCCGGTTTTTACCAAGGTGCGACTGCGAAGGCCTTGGCGGCGCTGTCCAAAGAACATGGCGGTTTTTTCACTGCCCAAGACCTCGAGCGCCAACAAGCCGAATGGGGCGAACCGATTGTGGGCAGCTACCGCGACCTGACGCTCTACCAAACCCCTGCCCCCACCCAAGGCTTTACTGTCTTGCAAATGCTCAAACTGGTGGAACCCTTCGAGCTGCACAAAAAAGATTTTGACGACCCAGAACGCATCCACCTGATGGTGCAGGCCAAGCAAATCAGTTACCACGACCGCGATCGCTGGCTGGGCGACCCCGCGTTCACCGACATGCCCATGCAGCAGTTGCTGAGCGACGCTTACCTTGACCAACGGCGCAACTTGATCAACCGTGACAAGGCCTTAGCTTGGGACCAAGTGCCGTCTTATGGCAGCTTGCGCGGCGACACTGTCTATATAGCGGTGGTAGATGAAAACGGCCAAGCAGTGTCGCTGATTCACAGCCTGTATGGCGCTTTTGGCTCGGGCGTGGTCAGCTCCGAGACAGGCGTGCTGCTGCAAAACCGCAGCGCGTATTTCTCTTTGCAGGACGGCCACCCAAATGTGCTGGCGCCAGGAAAAATTCCAATGCACACCTTGATCGCGTCCATCGGTTTTCGCCACAACAAGCTGTGGAGCGTGATGGGCTGCATGGGCGCTGATGGGCAACCGCAAATCCAGTTTCAGGCCTATAGCGCCATGATGGACCATGGTTTGGACATACAACAAGCGGTGGAAGCGCCGCGCTGGTTGTCAGGGCGTTTTGCTCTGGGCGAGGCACGGGATACCTTGCACGTGGAAAGCCGTTTGGGCAGCGCCACCCTTGACGCCTTGGCGGCCAAAGGCCATGTGCTCAACCGTTGGGGCGCTTGGAATGAATTGGCTGGGCACGCCCATGGCATCACTTTGGAAGGCCCGCAGCAAACCCGCTTTGGCGGCAGCGACCCGCGCAGCGACGGCGCAGCGATTGGTTACTGAGGCGGCGGATCTGCACTCAAGGGCAGGCTGCACACACTTTCCATGAGGTGTTTGTCGATGGCATCCGCCTCGGGCTGGGTCCACTGGCCGTTGCCGCTGCGTCTGGCCATGATGTTGCCCGTGGCCATGGGGCCAGACATGGCGTGGATTTGCATCACCCGCGCTTTTTTTTCCTGACAGTCGTATTCCTCGACCGAGCGAAATGAAGCTGTCCCTTGGCCGTTGGGTTTCCCCAAATCGTTCAAGATCCAAGCGCGGCGATAGCCATTCATCATTTGCAGATTGTCTTTATCGACAAAAAAACGGGTTTGGGTGTCATCGGTATGCACCAACTGCCACTCGGCATGGGCGGCAAAACCCAAAAAAATCAACAAAATCGGTATTTTTTTCATATTTAATGGTCTCAGATCTTCATTTTCCAGCGGGCGTGCCGAAACAAAGACTACCTGATTTTCTTTTCAGTGCTGTCACTTCATGCCCGAAAGGTCTTTTTGCTGCGTTTTAACCCGTCCCGTTTGACAGCCTTGCGCTCTCCCCCCTTCAAGTCATGCCTGATAGGCTCGCTTGCAGCCGCTGCATGTTTGGCGCAGGCACAAACCAGCGCAGGTGCGACCACAAGCCCTCCCGAATTACAGGCCATGGCCGCCAGCAACGATGAATGGGTGCAATTTCCTCCGCGCCCCGTCGCGCCTGCCCCCAAGGTGCAAATCGACAAGCCCAAAGCCGCCCGAAACACGCCTGCAATCACACCGTCAAGCGATGACGGCTGGATCAAGTTCCCGCCATTGCCGCCACCCAAGCCCGCCAGCGCAGCCAAAACCGATGAACTTGCCCCTGTTCAAGCGATTCCGACACCGACCCAAACCGTGACGCCTGTCACTGCTCCTTCACCTGCCGCAGTTGACCCACCCGTTACCGCAATACCCAAACCAGCCGTGCCCACGCCAGCTGCCAGCACCGAATTTGTCTTCAAAGCCTTCAAATTTGAAGGCAACAAGGTGTATTCCACCCAGCGCTTAGAAGAACTGCTGAAGAAAGCCGTTCCCCAAGTGCAGGACTTGGCTGACTTGCAAAAAGCAGCCGATACCGTGGCCCAGCTTTACCAAAACAATGGCGTTTTAGCCCGTGTGGACTTGTTGCCCCAAGACCTGACAGAGGGTGAGATTCTGATCACCATCACCGAGGGACAGTTTGCAGGCGCCAAGCTGGAAACCCCTAACAGCCCCAAACTACCTTCTGACTATTTGGTCAAACTGGTGGAGACTGCCCAACCCAAAGGCGAAGCGGTGCGCATGAACCAGCTTGACCGCGCCAACTTGCTCTTAGGTGAAGTACCAGGAGTGCAAGCCAATATGCGCTTGCGATCGGGGGAAAAAGAAGGCGAAACCGAGGCCTTGTTGCAAGTCACCGAGGGCAAAGCGTGGGATGGCCAAGTCAGCTGGGACAACGCTGGACCAGTCTCCACCGGCTTTAACCGCATGAGCACCCAACTCAACCGATATGGTGCCCTCGGACGTGCAGACATCAGCAGCCTGCAGTACATGCGCAGTGACGGCACCGACTACTTACGCTTGGCGTACAGCGAACCCTTGGGTTACTGGGGCAGCCGCTGGGGAGCCAATGCATCGGTCAGCCGCTACAAGGTCGTGACCAGTGACTACTTGGCACTCAACCCGCATGGCCCTGCCAATGGTGTGGGGCTGGACCTGACCTTGCCATTGCTGCGAACCAGAACGACCAGTGCCAGCATGCAGCTTGCCTTGGATCGCAAGTTTTACCGTAACAACACCAATGTGGGCGTGGTGTCAGACTATTTCATGGACACGGTGACCACCAGTTTTCAAGGCAGCCGCAATGATGACTGGAGGGGCGGGGGCGAGACCAGCGTGGGTGCACAAATTACCCGAGGCTTGGTTGATTTATCAGGCTCTCCTAACGAAGCGAACGACGCCAGCAGCAGCATGACCGCAGGTCGCTTCACCAAACTGCGCTTGAACCTGAACCGCCAACAGACTTTGAGTCCGACCACCCAATTGGTAGGCTCATACCAAATACAAATAGCCAGCAAAAACTTGGATGGCAGTGAGAAGTTTTCCTTGGGCGGTATGCAAGCGATTCGCGCCTACCCCTCCTCGGAAGCCAATGGAAATGCCGCTCAATTGCTGACAGTGGAATACCAAAAAACGTTGCAACTGCAACAGTACCCTTTCAAACTTAGCGCATTCATTGATACCGGCCGTGTCAACAAGCTGAAATTCAACACCGGCTCAGGCATCAACACCTACAGTTTGCAAGGCGCAGGATCGTGGGTGGGCTCCTCCCTGCCCAACCGTTTGGGACAAGCTCAATGGCGCATGACTTGGGCGCATCGCATAGGCACCAACCCCGCAGCGCAAGCCAACGGAACGGACCTGGATGGAACGTTGCACAATGACCGCTTCTGGTTATCAGTGATACAGCAGTTTTAAGCCATGTCCAAACCCTGCCCTTGCAATCTGCACACCTTGGCCTTGGCTGCGGTATTGCTGTGCCAAGGCGTGGCGCACGCTCAAAGCCCACCGGCTCCCACGCAACTGCCCCAAGGCGGCAAGGTGGTGGGCGGGACTGCGGCCATCAGCAGCAGTGGCAACACCTTGACAGTGCAGCAAAGCAGCCAACGCGCTGCCATCGACTGGAACACCTTCAACGTCGGCTCTGGCGCACAGGTCAACTTCAACCAACCCAACACCGCTGCCATCACCCTCAACCGCGTGCTGGACAACAACCCCAGCCAAATCATGGGGCGAATCAACGCCCCAGGCCAAGTCTTCATCGTCAACCCCAATGGCGTGCTGTTCGGTGCCACCTCGCAAGTAGATGTTGGTGGCCTCTTGGTCACCACCCACGGCATCAGCAACGCCGACTTCATGGCCGGCAAAAGTACTTTTGAGGGCAATGGCAAATCTGGCAGTGTGGTGAATCTGGGCTCGCTGCAAGCCTCGCTTGGCGGCTACATCGCCCTGCTCGCCCCTCAAGTGCGCAACGAGGGCGTCATCATCGCCCGTGAAGGCACCATCGCCATGGCGGGGGGTAACAAAACCACCTTGGTCTTCAGTGGCCAAAGCCTGACCGCGGTGCAAATCGATGAAGGCGTGATGGATGCGCTGGTTGAGAACAAACACTTGGTCAAAGCTGACGGTGGTTTGGTGGTGATGACCGCACGAAGTGCCAGTGTGTTGATGGGCAGTGTGGTGAGAAACAGCGGTACGGTACAAGCGCAGACCATTGCCAACAAGGGTGGTCGCATCATGCTGATGGGCGACATGACTTCCGGCACCACAGAGGTGAGCGGCACCTTGGACGCCAGTGCGCCCAATGGCGGCGATGGTGGTTTCATCGAAACCTCGGCTGGCAGGGTGAAGATTGCCGATGAGGTGCGCATCACCACCTTGGCAGCCCAAGGCAAAACCGGCAACTGGTTGGTGGACCCCGTGGACTTCACCGTGGCCAGTTCAGGCGGCGACATGAGCAACACCACACTGCAAACCACCTTGGCTTCGTCCAATGTGGAGTTGCAAAGTGCTGCGGGTGCAACCTCGGGTTTGGGCGACATCAATATCAATGCGGATGTAAGTTGGACGGCCAACCGAACATTGACATTGACAGCGTCAAATAACGTGAATATCAATGCCAATCTCAGCGCCACGGGCAACACCGCCGGTTTGGTCATCAGGCCCAACACTACGCACACCTACGGCAGCACCACACAAACGGCCAGCGGAACCGGCGTTTTCAATCTGCTGCTTGGCAAAACTATCACCTTGTCAGGTAGCAGCCCCACGTTATCGATCGCAGGTAACAGTTACACCGTGATCAACAGCTTAGGCAGCTACGGCGGCACCACCTCAGGTACCTTGCAAGGCATTGAAGGCAATTTGTCGGGCTACTATGCGTTGGGCAGCGACATCGATGCCTCTGCCACGGCCATTTGGGGAAGCGGCGCAGGTTTTAGACCGATTGCCTATGGTGTCACTGGTTTCAGCGGCACCTTCCAAGGCTTGGGGCACAGCGTCACAGGTTTGACTGTCAATTCCTCTGGCCTGACCTCGGTGGGCCTGTTTAGCAAAATCTCCTCCACCGCCAATGTTTCCAATGTGGGGCTGATAGGCGGCACCACTTCCTCGGCCAACGCCACCAATATTGGCGGTTTAGTAGGCTTCAACGATGGCGGCACCATCAACAAGAGCTTCAACACTGGCACGGTGAGTGCCAGCAATGCTGCTGCCGGTGTGGGTGGCTTGGTGGGCGGCAATGCCACCTTGGGCACCATCAGCAATTCCTATGCGACAGGGAATGTCTCCACTGGCGCAAACTCAGGTGCAATTGGTGGCTTGGTGGGGTATTCCAATGGCACGATTTCAAATTCTTACGCTGAAGGCAGCGTCACTGCGGGTGCGAACACAGGCCAAAATTTAGACACCGATTCCAACGGCGTGGGCGGTTTGGCAGGTTATGCATCCAGTGTGGTTTCAAACTCTTATGCCACGGGCGCTGTGCAAGTCACAGGCGGCACCAGCCAAGTGGGTGGCTTCATGGGCTTAGGTAAAAACCTCACCCTCACCAACAGTTATGCCACGGGCAGCGTGACGGTGAACGGCACAGGCAGCCACATCGGTGGCTTTGTGGGCAACAACAGCAACCTCAGCATCACCAACGCCTTCGCCACGGGTGCTGTCAGTTCAGGACCTGCTTCCAACTTTGTGGGTGGCTTTGTCGGCAATGCCAATTCTGGGGGAACTTCAATCAGGAATGCTTATTCCAGTGGACGCTTGACCATTGGCGGCAACCTAGGGGGCGGGGGCTTCGCAGGAGGCGTGACTGGTGGGGCCTCGATTCTCAACAGTTTTTGGAACACCGACACTTCGATGGCTGCCACCAGCGCGGGAGGTACAGGCAAAACCTCTGCACAACTCAGCGCTTCGGACATGCTGACCACGCATGGTTGGCACACCGAACGAATGACGGCAGACCCTTCTTCGTCACTGGTCTGGACCATGATCGCTGGCCAAAACAACAATTTCCCCGTCTTGGCTGTAGGCGCAAGCGTTTTGTATGCACGAGCCGTCAACGGCAGCAGTATCTACGGCTCTGGCGCCACATTGACCTACAAGGTTTACAACAGCCAAAGCGGTGGCTCTGAGGCCATGGGCTATGCCTTGACCGGCACACCTGTGTGGAACTTTGGCACTCCCCCCAACACATTAAAGGGCGCAACCATTCCCGCCGCTACCGATGCAGGCACCTACAGCATCAGTTACAGCAGTGGTTTGAGTTTCAGCAACAGCACAGCCATACCGATTGCAGGTGCTGCGTCCACTTGGATCATCAATCCCAAGCCCTTGGGTGTCACGGTCACCAAGGCTTATGACGGAAACAATGTTTTCACCACAGGGTTCCAACTCTCAGGCATGGTGCTGGGTCAATCAGCGCCCAGCGTCACCGGCAGCGCCACCATCGCCAGCAAAGATGTCAGCACTGCCAATGCCTTCCTGATCAGCAGTTTGGCCTCAGCTAACCCTAACTATGTATTGACAGGTGCTGTCAGCGCTGCAATCACCCGCAAACTTTTGACGGCTACCCTGTCGGTCAATAACAAGACCTATGACGGCACCAATGCGGCGACCCCTACCGTCACTATCACCGGCGGCTTGGTGGGCAGCGAAACCATCAATGCCACCGGAACCGCTACCTTTGACAGCAAAAATGCAGGAAGTCGCACCGCCACATTGGACTCGGTTGCCTTGAATAATGGTGCGGGCGGTGGACTGGCGGGCAATTACGACTTGACAACCAACTACAGCTTCCCGACCGGCGTATTAACCCCCGCCACGATTTACGCTAAGGCCTTGACACCCAACATACAGGTTGCCGACAAAGCCTACGACGGCACCACCGCAGCTGCAGCGCCCACGATTGGTTTAATCGGATTGGTCGGCAACGAAACATTGACCACAACGGGTACGTCACAATTTGTCACGCCTGACATTGGCAGAGGCAAAGAAGTGACGATCACAGGCGTGAGTTTGGGTAATGGCAGCAATGGTGGACTGGCCTCTAACTACAGCTTGCCCACAACACTTAGCACCACGGCGGCGATGAACTACCCCGATGTCAGTCGCACACC
>JBILIR010000044.1:0-8678 GCA_044368955.1 Limnohabitans sp. | reverse complement strand
CAAACCCACATCAGCGTGCGCGGTGCGCGCACCCACAACCTCAAAAACATCGACCTCGACATCCCGCGCAACCAGTTGGTGGTGATCACCGGCTTGTCGGGCTCGGGTAAATCCAGCTTGGCGTTTGACACGCTGTATGCCGAAGGGCAGCGCCGCTATGTGGAAAGCCTCTCTGCCTATGCAAGGCAGTTTTTGCAGCGCATGGACAAGCCTGATGTGGACCTGATCGAAGGCCTGTCGCCCGCCATCGCCATCGAGCAAAAAGCCACCAGCCACAACCCACGCTCCACGGTGGGCACCGTGACCGAAATCCACGATTATTTGCGCTTGCTGTTTGCCCGTGCCGGCACACCGCATTGCCCAGAGCATGGTGTGCCCTTGCAGTCATCCAGCGTGGCGCAAATGGTCGACGCGGTTTTGGCCATGCCTGAAGAGCGCCGCATCATGCTCATGGCCCCCGTGGCCCGTGAGCGTAAAGGCGAGTTTGCCGAGGTGTTTGCACAAATGCAGGCGCAGGGTTTTGTGCGGTTTCGCATCGACGGGCAGGTGGTCGAGTTGGCCGACCTGCCCACGCTGGAGAAAAAAGAAAAACACGATATCGATGTGGTGGTGGACCGCCTGAAAGTGCGCCCCGACATGGCCACCCGCTTGGCCGAAAGCTTTGAGACCGCTTTGCGCTTGGCCGATGGCCGCGCGGCGGTACTGGACATGGACAGCGGCGTGGAGCACGCCTTCAACGCCCGTTTTGCCTGTCCGCATTGCAATTACGCCATTGGTGAACTTGAGCCGCGCTTGTTTTCGTTCAACTCGCCACTGGGCGCTTGTCCGGCTTGCGAAGGTTTGGGCGAGCAAACGTTTTTTGATCCGGCCCGTATCGTGGCGTTCCCAAGCATCAGCTTGGAGAGTGGCGCGATCAAAGGCTGGGACAAGCGCAACGCTTATTACTTCGCCATGCTGCAAAGCTTGGCCAAGCACTATGGCTTCAATCTGGAAACCCCGTTTGAAAACTTGCCCGAAGCGGTGCAGCAGGTGGTGTTGTTTGGCTCAGGGGAGGAAGAAATCAAGTTCAGCTATGTGCTGGAGTCGGGTGCGAAAGCCGGTCGCAAAACCACCAAGCTACACGCTTTTGAAGGCATCGTGCCCAATATGACCCGCCGCTACCACGACACCGACTCGGCCTTGGTGCGCGAAGAGTTGTCACGTTACCGCGGCCATCGCCCTTGCCTGGAATGCCAAGGCACCCGTTTGCGCATTGAAGCGCGGAACGTGCGTTTGGGTGAGGGCTTAAAAGCGCGTACTTTGCATGATGTGAGCCACATCACCTTGGCCGAATGCCAAGCGTATTTCCAAGGCCTGACGCTGCAAGGCAACAAGGCCGACATTGGCGAGAAGGTGAT
This sequence comes from Limnohabitans sp., assembly GCA_044368955.1. Taxonomy (GTDB): domain Bacteria; phylum Pseudomonadota; class Gammaproteobacteria; order Burkholderiales; family Burkholderiaceae_C; genus Limnohabitans. Next base: position 7,281 of record JBILIR010000044.1, on the reverse strand, counting down.
TCGTGAAATTGCCAACCGCCTGAAGTTTTTGAACGACGTGGGTCTCACCTACCTGAGCCTGTCGCGCAGCGCCGACACCTTGTCGGGCGGCGAGGCGCAGCGCATCCGTTTGGCTTCGCAAATCGGCTCGGGGCTCACGGGCGTGATGTATGTGCTGGACGAGCCCAGCATCGGTTTGCACCAGCGCGACAACGACCGGCTCATCGACACCTTGAAACACCTGCGTGACATTGGCAACAGCGTGTTGGTGGTGGAACACGACGAGGACATGATCCGCGCGGCCGACCATTGCATCGACATGGGGCCGGGTGCGGGTGTGCATGGCGGTCGGGTGATGGCGCAGGGCACCGCCGCAGAGATTGAAGCCCATCCCCAGTCCTTGACGGGCCGCTACATGTCGGGCGCATTGCGCATCGAGGTGCCTCAGCAACGCAGACCGTGGTTGGTGCAGCACAGCCGCAGCGTGACGGCAGCAGCACCCGCCACCAATGTGTTTGGCAGCCTGCCCCCCACCGTGGTGCACAGCGCGGACAAGCAGTCCATCACCGTCGTTGGCGCCAAGGGCCACAACTTGCAAAACGTCACGGTGGCGTTTCCGGTGGGCTTGCTCACCTGCGTGACCGGCGTATCCGGCTCGGGCAAATCCACCTTGGTGAACGACACCTTTTATGCGGCTGCAGCCAAGCAAATTCACCGCGCCCACGAAGAGCCCGCAGACCACGAGGACATCCTCGGCCTGTACAACTTTGACAAAGTCATCAATGTCGACCAGTCACCGATTGGCCGCACACCGCGCTCCAACCCTGCCACTTACACCGGCTTGTTCACGCCACTGCGTGAATTGCTGGCCGAGGTGCCCATGGCACGTGAGCGTGGTTATGGCGCTGGACGCTTTTCCTTCAATGTGGCGGGGGGCCGTTGCGAGGCTTGTCAAGGCGACGGCATGGTGAAGGTGGAGATGCACTTTTTGCCCGACGTCTACGTGCCTTGCGATGTCTGCTTGGGTCAGCGCTACAACCGCGAGACCTTGGAGGTGCTCTACAAGGGCCACAACATCGCGCAAATTCTGAACATGACGGTGGAAGACGCTTTGGCGTTTTTGGGCGCGGTGCCTGCTTTGGCTCGCAAGCTGCAAACCTTGATGGACGTGGGTTTGGGCTATATCCGCTTGGGCCAAGCCGCCACCACGTTGAGTGGTGGCGAGGCACAGCGGGTCAAGCTCGCCTTGGAGTTGTCACGGCGTGACACCGGCCGCACGCTTTATATCTTGGATGAACCCACCACCGGCTTGCATTTCGCCGACATCGATTTGCTGCTCAAGGTCTTGCAGCAACTGGTGGATGCTGGCAACACCATGGTGGTGATTGAACACAATTTGGACGTCATCAAAACCGCCGATTGGGTCATCGACATGGGTCCCGAAGGCGGCAGCGGCGGCGGCCAAGTGGTGGCGGTGGGCACCCCCGAAGAGGTGGCCGCCAACCCGCGCAGCATGACTGGGCAGTACTTGAAGCGCTTATTTGAGGTTGCAAGCTTGCGCCAAGGCAAGCGCTAGCTCATCAAAAATCGTCATCGCCAATGCCGTGGGGATCAAAAACTTGGTGCGCCGGTTACCTGCGTCGTGCGCCAATTCGATCATGCCCGCGTCAAGCAAATCATTAATTTTTCGATGATTTTTTGCTGGCGAACCGATTCGGCGCATTTGCATGGCTTGGGATACGTTCAAAGGAGCCCCGTTTTGTTGGGCCACTGTTAAAGCCATCAATAACGATTTAGCATCGTTGTCTGGCAAAGTCTCGTAGTGCGTTTCTTCGATCTTGTTGGCGCTGGCTAAAAAGCGCACAAGACACTCTCTGTTTGTCATGACACATCACTTTTCTGAAGTCATAACCATACTAGATATCAGGGTATAGCGTATTAACCTGTCGTAGACATACAATTTTTTCGACAACAATATTCTAATTTAACATATTTATCGAATGCTGTTTAATTGTTAATTAGGTCGGTTTAAGGCTGTAATTCCTGCCTCAGGGCGAGTGCGGCCAAGCGAGCAGCCTGTGCAAAATCTTTTTCAGCTGAGGCGTAAAGCACCGCACGCGAGGCATTCACGATGATCGGGCCTGTCGGGGTCAGGCCGGCCTTGCGCGTGGCTTGCGCGTCGCCGCCTTGGGTGCCCACCCCGGGGATCAATAAAGGCAGGGTCGGCGCAATGTGACGCACACGGGCAATTTCTTCGGGGTAGGTGGCACCCACCACCAAACCCAGCTGGCCGTTGAGGTTCCATGGGCCTTGGGCAAGTTGTGCGATGTGTTCAAACAAGCGTGGCTGACCCTCCACCGAGGCCAAACGCTGGTTTTGCAGGTCGTCGCCTCCTGGGTTGGAGGTGCGGCACAACAAGAATGCGCCTTTGCCGTGGTACTTCAAATAAGGTGCGACCGAGTCAAAACCCATGAAGGGCGACAGCGTCACCGCGTCTGCGCCATAGCGCTCAAAAGCCTCGATGGCGTACTGTTCGGCGGTGCTGCCAATGTCGCCACGTTTGGCGTCCAAGATGACGGGCACGCGGGGCGCCGTGCGGCGCATGTGGGCTATGAGCTGCTCTAACTGCTCTTCCGCACGGTGGGCGGCGAAGTAAGCAATTTGCGGCTTGAAGGCGCACACCACATCGTGGGTGGCGTCCACGATGTGGGCGCAAAAATCAAAAATAGCGCTGGAGCTTTGGCCTATGGCTTTGGGAAATTTGCGGGGTTCGGGGTCTAAGCCCACGCACAACAAAGACTGCTGCGAAGCTTGGGCGGCGGAGAGTTGTTCTAAAAACGTCATGGCCCATTGTAGAAAGGGCGCAGCCAGTAGCATTGCCCTATGCCTAGACTCTCTCGACAACACCTGCTCATGCTGGTTTTTCTCACTTTGGTGTGGGGCAGCAACTGGCCCGTTATGAAAATGGGCGTGAGCGGCTACCCGCCCTTGACTTTTCGCACGTGGTGCTTGCTGTTGGGTTGGCCGGTCCTTGGCTTGGTGCTGTGGCGCATGAAAGTGTCTTTTTATGTGCCCAAAGCGCAGTGGCGTGAGCTGTTCTCGCTGTCATTTTTTAATATGTTCGTGTGGTACGGCTTGGTCATCGTGGCGCTTGCGTCGCTATCGAGTGGTCGCGCCGCTATCTTGGGCTACACCATGCCGATTTTTTCGGCGCTGTGGGGCGTGCTCTTTTTTCACACACCGCTGCGACTGCGCGGCTGGCTCGGTGTGGCCAGCGCCGCATTAGCTGCGCTTTTGCTGCTCTGGCACGAGGTGAGCGTCCTTAGTGGTCATCCCTTAGGTGTGTTGATGATCTTGGTGGCTGCGGCGTCGTGGGGCTACGGCACACAGCGTATGCGCCACACCACGGCGACGGTGGCTACCCTCACCTTGGCGTTTTGGATGACGGGCTTGACCACGGTGGTGATGTGCGTGTTGTCGTGGATGTTTGAGCCCTACCCCTGGGTCATGCCCAGCGAGCGGGTGTGGTGGGCGATTGCGTACAACGCGGTGGGGGTGTTCGGTTTTGCGCAGCCGGCTTGGTTGATTTTGGCGCGTAACTTACCACCCTTGGCTTCCACCTTGAGCGTGATGCTCATCCCAGTGCTGGGCGCTTTCAGCGGTGCGTGGTGGTTGGGTGAGCAGTTGCATTGGCAAGACGTGGCGGCAGTCTTGCTGATTGTGTTGGCGATTGCCTCAGTGCTATGGCCGGCGCGTGAGGCTGTGCGCCAGGCATAAATCGGCCCACGCCTTGGCCTTGTCAAGCGGTGTGCGCAGCAAAGACTGTGGGTGGTAGGTCACCACCAGCGGTGTGTTGGCAAAGCGATGCACTTGGCCGCGCAGTTTGCCCAAGGGCTGCGAGGCGAGATCTGCAGAGGTGGCAGCCAGCACGCTTTGTACCGCCCAACGGCCCATGGCCACAATCACTTGCGGTTGCAGCAGCGCCACTTGGCGCTCAAGGTAAGCGCGGCATTGCGCCAACTCCTCGGCATGGGGGTTGCGTTTGTCAGGCACACGGCATTTGAGCACCGGCACAACCATTGCGGTCAATTGGCCACTGGTGGCAAGTCGTGACATGCCCAAAGCCTGCAGCATGGCGTCAAACAACTCACCCTCGGCGTTGACAAACAGTTCGCCCCAGCGCTCTTCTTCTTCGCTGGGCGGGTCGGTGATGATGAGCCAATCTGCCGAGGGCGATGGTGGCAAGGTGACGCTGTTGCTGAACACGCTGCGTTGTCGTGTTTCGCACAGGCCACAGGCTTGGCATTCGCTGGCGGCGTTGTGCAAAGCGGCCCAATCCATTTCGGCCAGATCTGCTGGCAAAGCTTTGAGGGCAATGTCTGCCGTGACTGGCGAGGCGGGTACAACCGGCGAGGGATCGGCTTGGGGTACCCGAGCCAAGGCTTGCACCGCAGGTGTGGGTTGCCACACGCGCACCCCCATGGCGGCCAACATGGCGCGTTGCCGGGCATTCAAAGACAGCGTCATGTGCAAGCCTTCACCACTGCAGGCCCATCACCACCGCGTCTTCGCGTTGGTTGGAAGACAAGGGATAGTAGTTTTTTCGCTCGCCTTGCAGGTCAAAACCATGGGCTTGGTACAAAGCAATGCCGGCCTGGTTGCTTGCCCGCACCTCAAGCCAAATAGCGTGAACACCGCGCTCGCGTGCCCAGTCGATCAATGTGCGCAACATATGGCCGCCCCAGCCGCGACGGCGAAACCCAGGTGCTACGGTGATATTGAGCAAATGCAACTCATCGGCCCCGCGCATGGCCACCAAATAGCCCAGCAGATGTTGGTCTTGAAACCACACTGGCATGTGGTAACCCGAGGCGATGGAGTCGCCAAAATTGCCTAGCGTCCAAGGGTGTGAATAGGCGCTTTGCTCCACACTCAGCACCTCGCTCAGGTGCTGCGCTGTCATTTGCACAGGCGCGATGCTGTCAAACGGGGTTGTGGTGGAAAAGGGCATTTTCAGGCGCATGGTGGAGGCACAGTTTAGGCGCTGCGAGAAACGTTTGCAGCCAAGCGCTCAGCGCTGGTGAGCGCCACCTTGTCGCGAACATACAGCGGCAGGGCCTCGGCAGGGCTCACGCTTTCGCCCCGAGCGTGGGCCAATGCGGCCAAGTCCAGCATGGCCATGGCTTGCGGCCAAGCATCAATGGCCACGCCACCTTGGCTTAAGGTTGACGCAAAGGCTTCTTGGTAAGTCGCGTGTGCGTTGCTGGCCAAAACAAAACCCTGGCCCTGCCACTCTTCGGGCAAGACCAAGGCCTCGGGCTGGCACAAGGTCGGCGCTTGCAGACAGCGCCAGCCGTCTGCGCTGTGCGAATAAGCGGCAACATACACCTGACCCATGCGGGCGTCGAGCACACTCAGTACGCGAGAAGATGGTGGGTTGCTTCGTCGCTCCGCTTCTCGCAATGATGGGTGGGTGCTGAGCGCGGCATGGGCGAGCATCAGCAAGCTATCGATGGGCAATAAGCGCAGCTTGGCGCCCAAAGCCAAGCCTTGCGCCACCGCACACGCGGTTCGTAGGCCGGTGAAAGCGCCTGGACCTTGTCCAAAAGCAATCGCATCCAGTTCTTTCAGGGGCAGTTGTGCTTCATCCAGCAGGTCCATGATGGCGGGAATCAAGGCCGCGGAGGCTTGTGCACCGCCCACACCCTCATGCGTCCAGCGCCGTTCGCCCTGAGCCAGCGCCACAGACATGCGTTCGGTGCTGCAATCGATGGCAAGCAGTTTCATTTCATGAGCCTTTGTTGGCTTTTTGAACACCAAACAAAATGCCACAGGTCACCAGCAGCAAACCCAGCATCAGGTGCCAGTCCAGCGGCTCACCCAGCCACCACACCGCGCCCAAAGCCGAGAGGCCGGGCACCAAGGACGTGATCATGGTGGAGCGAACCGGCCCGTAATAGCGAATCATTTGGGTGAAGGTGATGCCCGAAATCACCACCGAACCCCCGCCTTGAAACGCCGCTTGAAATAAGACCTCGTTGATCGGCGCACTGAGCAAATGGGTTTCCAACACACCGCTGGCACACAGCAGCGCGTAGGCCGGTACAAAACTGAAAAAAGCAAAACAGGTGATGGCAATGATGGCGGGAATGGCTTGCAAGCCATAGCGTCGGCTCAACACGCTGTAGGTGGACCAGCAAAACGCTGCGCACATGAACAACAAGTCACCTTTCCAAACCTCGCCACCATCCAAGGCGTACAGCAAGCTGTTGCCGCCGACCAGCAGCCCACCGCCCGTGATGCAGGCCAGGCCCAGCAAGCGGTTGCGGTGCAGACGTTCACCCAGCAAAGGAATCGCCAACAAACTGGCCCATAAAGCCAAAGTGCCTGGCATCAGCACAGAGCCGTGTGCTGCTGGCGCAAAAAAGAAACCGCTGTAGGCCAAGACGGCATACAACAAACCGCCAAACACCCCACAGAGCACGGACACCCGCCAAGGCAGGGGCGACAGCCCCGCAAAAGAGCCTGCATTGGGTTGTTCTAAGCGCATTCGGCGCACCCACACATAGCCCCAAGGCAGCATCACCACGCTGGCACCCACAATCCGCATACAGGCGATGTCGAGGGGCAGCAAATGCCCTTGGGCTGAGGCGCGGGCGATGACGATGAAGGCGGTCCAAATCAGCACCGTGATGACCGCAGCAAGTGCGCCCAGGGTGCGCGGGGGCAGCTGGCGCAGGCGGTGAAATAAAAAAGGCATCAAAGCATTATCTGTGCTGGCGCATGACTTGGGTTTCATAATCAAGGTATGCGCGTTTTCTTCACTCTGTTTTTCGTGTACGGTGCAATTGCACCGGTCTATGGGGCCGATGCCTTGCCGCTTAAAGTGGAACAAGCTTTGCGCCAAGCCGCCATTCCCCGCGATGCTTTGAGCGTGGTGGTGCTGCCTTTGGGTCCGGGCAATTCAAAGCCAGCACGACTGTTGCACCAAGCTGAGGTGCAGCGTAACCCCGCGTCTTTGATGAAGCTGATCACCACCAGTGCGGCCTTGGACTTGCTGGGTTCGGCCTACACCTGGCGCACACCATTGGCCATCGAAGGCGGGGTGCGAGAGGGGGTTTTGCACGGCAATGTCTACATTCGTGGCCAAGGCGACCCGAAAATCGTGGTCGAGCAAGTGTGGTTGATTTTGCGCCGCTTGCAAGGCATGGGCATTCAAAAAATCCAAGGCGACATGGTTTTGGACCGCAGCGCTTTTGAGGTTCCAGCGCAAGACCCGGGTGGCTTTGATGGCGAGCCCCT
>JBILIR010000043.1:0-8734 GCA_044368955.1 Limnohabitans sp. | reverse complement strand
GCCTTGCCCATGGTTTTACTTATGGCTTCGCTGTTGGGCGTGATCGTGGCTTTGGCAATGCGTTGGCGTGGGAGTTTGAAGGCTGGCGAGCCTTTGCCGTTTGGCCCTTATTTGGTTTTGGCGGGTCTTGTGTGTGCAGTGGTGGACTTGCAAAGCGATTTGTATTTCTTTTAATCTCGTTGTAGCTATGAAACCTTTGCCTCAACCCCCTTACGCCGTTCCCTGCATGTACATGCGAGGTGGCACCTCCAAGGGGCCATTTTTCAAAGAAGCCGACTTGCCCACGGACACGGCCACGCGTGACCGTGTGCTCTTGGCCATCATGGGCTCACCCGATAAACGACAAATCGATGGCATGGGTGGTGCGCACCCACTCACCAGCAAAGTAGGCATCGTTCGACCCAGTACTACGCAAGGTGTTGACCTTGATTTTTTGTTTGCTCAGTTGCAACCCGACAAAGACACGGTAGACACCACGCCCAACTGCGGCAATATGTTGGCCGCTGTCGTGCCTTTTGCACTGGCGTCTGGCATGGTGAAAGCGCAAGCCGACAGCACTACATTGCGGGTGTTGACACTCAACACCGATATGCAATGCGACATCACGGTGCAAACACCCATGGGTCCTGATGGCCAACGTTTTGTCGCTGACCAAGGTGAGGCTCGCATCGATGGCGCACCTGGCTCCTCGGCCCCCATCACCATCAACTTCCTTGACACGGCTGGCTCGGTCTGCAGCGGTTTGCTGCCCACTGGCAATGTGAAAGACCGAGTTCATGTAGCCCCCACCGATAAACACCGCGGATTTAAACCTTTCGACATCGATGTGACTTGCATTGACAACGGCATGCCCTTGGTCTTGTTCAAAGCCAGCGATATGGGGCGTACAGGCTATGAATCTGTAGACGCTCTCAATGCAGACACTGATCTTAAAACCCGTATCGAAGCCTTGCGTTTGCAGGTGTCGCTGTTGATGGGCTTGGGCGACGTCAGCAGCAAAAACTATCCCAAGATGACCTTGATCGCTGCGCCTGTGAACGGCGGCGCTTTGACCACCCGTAGCTTCATTCCCCATGTGTGCCATGACGCCATAGGTGTACTGGCAGCTGTTACCGTGGGGACGGCCTGTGTATTGCGAGGCACGGTGTGCGAAGGCGTGGCGGTGATGCAAGCCGGCGACCATCAGGCTTTGTCGGTCGAACACCCCACAGGTGAGTTCAGCGTGGCCTTGCAAACACGCGCTGCCCCAGAGTTGCCCGGTGGCCATGAGGTGACGCAAGCTGCGTTGCTGCGCACTGCGCGGCTCATCATGCGCGGCGAAGCCATGGTGCCTGCACACATTTGGAAATCAGGAGAGACCACATGAGTTTGATCATTGACTGCCACGGTCACTACACCACAGCACCCAAAGCTTTGGAAGATTGGCGCAACCAGCAAATCGCGGGCATCAAAGATCCATCGCTGAAGCCAAAGGCGTCAGACTTGAAGATCAGCGATGAAGAGCTGCGCCACAGCATCGAGACCAATCAGCTGAAGTTGATGAAAGAGCGGGGCAGTGACATCACTTTGTTTTCGCCACGAGCTTCCTTCATGGCTCACCATATTGGCGACTTTGCGGTGTCCAGTACATGGGCAGCGATTTGTAATGAACTGTGCTTCAGGGTGTCCACCTTGTTCCCAGAGCACTTTGTGCCTGTTGCCATGTTGCCCCAATCCCCTGGTGTAGACCCTGCCACGTGTATCCCTGAACTGGAAAAATGCGTCAGAGACTATGGCGTGGTCGGTATCAACTTGAACCCTGACCCCTCTGGTGGTCATTGGACCTCCCCCCCATTAAGTGACAAACACTGGTACCCCATTTACGAAAAAATGGTGGAGTACGACTTGCCAGCCATGATCCATGTGTCCACCAGTTGCAATGCATGTTTTCACACCACAGGGGCGCACTATTTGAACGCTGACACCACGGCCTTTATGCAGTGTCTCACCAGCGATTTGTTCAAAGACTTCCCCACGCTGAAATTTTTGATTCCCCACGGCGGCGGTGCGGTGCCTTACCACTGGGGACGCTTCAGGGGCTTGGCCCAAGAGTTGAAAAAACCCTTGCTCGAAGATCACTTGCTCAACAACATCTTCTTTGATACCTGTGTTTACCATCAGCCAGGCATCGATTTGCTCAACACGGTTATCCCCGTGAAAAACGTCTTGTTTGCTTCGGAAATGATTGGTGCTGTTCGCGGCATCGATCCGCAAACAGGACACTACTACGATGACACCAAGCGCTATATCCAAGCCAGTACTTTGCTGAGCGATGCAGACCGTCACCAGATTTACGAAGCCAATGTGCGCCGAGTGTTTCCACGCTTGGACAAACGTTTGAAACAGAAAGGTCTTTGATATGCATTACCCCCTAGGAACCGTCAAACGTCATATTCAACGTGCTGACAGAGGCGCTGTCGAGCAGCTTGGGCTTTACGGTGTAGCAACCGTTCATGAAGCCATGGGCCGTTTAGGTTTGATGCACACCATCATGCGCCCCATCTATACCGGTGCCCGTGTGTCAGGTACCGCTGTCACTGTATTGCTTCATCCCGGTGACAACTGGATGATGCACGTGGTGGCCGAGCAAATTCAGCCCGGCGACATCGTGGTGGCAGCTATCACTGCGCCCTGCACAGATGGTTACTTTGGTGACTTGTTGGCAACTTCGTTCATGGCCCGCGGCGCACGTGCGCTCATCATTGATGCGGGTGTGCGCGACGTGGCAGAACTCACGCAGATGGGGTTTCCCGTGTGGAGCCGTGCCATCAGCGCCAAAGGCACTATCAAAGCCACGGTGGGCTCTGTGAATATTCCTGTTGTGTGTGCAGGTGCTGCGGTAAATGCTGGCGACGCTATCGTGGCTGATGACGATGGCGTGGTGGTAGTGCCAGCGAGCATCGCGCAGCAAGTGGCCGATGCCGCAACTGCCCGCGAAGCCAATGAAGGTGAAAAGCGAGCCAAACTGGCTTCGGGTGTCTTAGGCTTGGACATGTACAACATGCGCGAACCACTGGCCAAGGCTGGCTTGAATTACATCGATTAAGACCATGAAACCTACTTCTGGTGAGTTCATCAAAACCCCAGCTTGGCTCGATTGGTTCGATGGCCCTGCCAAGCCGCGGTTTGTGCTACCTGCTGGTGCGGTGGATGCGCATTGCCATGTGTTTGGCCCAGGTGCAGAGTTTCCTTACGCGCCCGAGCGCAAGTACACCCCTTGTGATGCTTCAAAGGAACATTTGTTTGCGCTGCGTGACCATTTGGGGTTTGACAAGAACGTGATCGTGCAAGCCACTTGCCACGGCGCTGACAACCGTGCTTTGGTGGATGCTTTGCGGCATTCACAGGGCAGAGCGCGTGGTGTGGCGACTGTCAAGCGGGACGTGACCGACCAAGCCTTGCAAGATATGCACGATGCTGGTGTGCGGGGGGTACGTTTCAATTTCGTGAAGCGTTTGGTCGACTTCACGCCCAAAGACGAGTTGATGGAGATTGCCCAGCGTATCAAAGCTTTGGGTTGGCATGTGGTCATTTATTTTGAGGCAGTGGACCTGCCCGAGTTGTGGGACTTCTTCACCGCACTACCCACCACGGTGGTGGTAGATCACATGGGCAGAACCAATGTGCAGCAGCCTGTGGATGGACCCGAGTTCAGCTTGTTCATGAAGTTCATGCACCAGCATGAGAATGTGTGGAGCAAGGTGTCTTGCCCCGAGCGTTTGAGTGTCAATGGTCCTAAAGCTTTAGGCGGCGAGCAATATGCTTACCAAGATGTGGTCCCCTTTGCACGGCATGTGGTGGAGACTTTTCCTGATCGTGTTTTGTGGGGCACCGATTGGCCGCATCCGAATTTGAAGGACCACATGCCCGACGACGGTTTGCTGGTGGACTTCATTCCGCACATTGCGGTGAGCGCAGAGTTGCAGCGAAAACTGCTGGTGGACAACCCCATGCGTTTGTATTGGGCGCAAACATGACGTCATTGCGAGCGCAGCGAAGCAATCTGGTTTGCTTCGTCAGTTTGCTTCGTCGCTACGCTCCTCGCAATGACAGCTCCTCGCAAGGACAGCTCCTCGCAATGACAGCTCCTCGCAATGACAAAGAGTTACCACCTGCAATGACGATTTATATAAAGAGTTGAACCATGGCACTAGATAAACCTTACTTGGATGTACCAGGCACCACCATCTTTGACGCGGAGCAGTCCCGCAAAGGCTATTGGTTGAACCAGTTTTGTATGTCACTCATGAAAGCCGATAACCGCTCCCGATTTAAAGCCGATGAGCGTTCCTACCTTGATGAATGGGCCATGACCGAAGAGCAAAAGCTGGCTGTGCTGGCACGTGACTTGAACTGGTGCATACGCACGGGTGGCAATATTTATTTCCTCGCCAAAATTGGTGCAACAGACGGCAAAAGCTTTCAGCAGATGGCTGGCAGCATGACCGGCATGACCGAAGACGAATACAGAAACATGATGATCAGTGGCGGTCGTTCGGTAGAGGGCAATCGCTTCGTGGGCGAAGACGGCAGCGCTCAAGCGCACCGACAACCGCAAGGCAAATCAGCATAGGCATAAATATGGCACGAATCACTGCATCTGTTTTCACCTCACATGTCCCCGCCATTGGCGCTGCCCTTGACATGGGTAAAACGCAAGAACCTTATTGGCAACCACTCTTCAAGGGCTACGAGTTCTCCAAACAATGGATGAAGGACAACACGCCTGATGTGATCTTCTTGGTGTTCAATGACCATGCCACGGCCTTCAGCTTGGACATGATTCCTACTTTCGCCATAGGCACGGCAGAGCAGTACACGCCAGCCGACGAAGGCTGGGGGCCGCGTCCTGTGCCCATGGTGCAAGGTCACCCTGAATTGGCTTCACACATTGCGCAGTCGGTCATCCAACAAGACTTTGATTTAACCATCGTCAACAAAATGGACGTGGACCATGGTCTGACTGTGCCTTTGTCGCTGATGTGTGGCCAGCCTTTAGCCTGGCCTTGCCCCGTCATTCCTTTTGCAGTGAACGTGGTGCAGTACCCTGTTCCTTCGGGTCAGCGTTGCTTTAATCTTGGCAAAGCCATCGCCAAGGCAGTGAAAAGTTTCGATGTAGATTTGAATATCCACATCTGGGGAACCGGCGGCATGAGCCATCAGTTACAAGGACCCCGAGCAGGCCTCATCAACAAAGAGTTTGACACTGCTTTTTTGGATCAACTCATTTCGGATCCTGCTGCATTGGCGACCAAGCCGCACATCGACTATGTTCGTGAAGCCGGCAGCGAGGGCATCGAATTGGTGATGTGGTTGATTGCCCGTGGCGCCATGAGCGATGTGAATGAAGGCAAGCCCACGCCAAAGGTGGCGCACCGTTTCTACCATGTACCCGCCAGCAACACGGCGGTTGGACATTTGATTTTAGAAAACACTTAAACCCGCTTGTACACGCCCACACGTCCCGCGCCTGATGAGGAACGCTTGGCTAGCCCGAGTGCTTACCCTATTGGCGATTCACAAAGCTATTTCTTCAACGAAGCAGTGCGTGTCGGCTCGTTCAGCCGAATGCAAGAGATCGATTTCTCACCTGGGCGTTTCGCTCGCTTGCAAGCCAGCAAGCAAGTCATGCCTTTGCCTGATTCAAGCCAGGCTGAGTCATTCACCAAGAACTTTCGCTATACCTACCAAGGCAAGCAACTCAGCTTGGCTGACTACTTGTCCCGCCAACGGGTCATGGGGTTGATGGTGGTTCAGGGCGGTCAACGGTTATTTGAAGCCTACCAATACCAGCGCACCCCCTCCATGCGTTTTCTGGGACATTCGTTTGCCAAGTCAATTACTTCACTGGCTTTTGGCTTTGCATTGCAAGAGGGCGTTTTATCTTCACTGGACATTCGTTCCGATACCTTGGCGTCCGCATTGAAGGGCAGTGTGTATGGTGAGGCAACGCTTCGTCAGTTGTTGCACATGTCCTCAGGCGTTCGCTTTGATGACCGGTATGACGGGCAGGGTGATACCGCTGATTTCAGCCGTATCGCTGCCAACGAAGGCATAGCTGTTGCTGCCCAAAGTATGCGGGTGCGAGAAGTCGCCGATGGTGAACGCTTTGCCTATGCAAGTGCTCAAACGTCGATTCTTTCCTTGGTATTTCAATCGGTGACAGGCGAGGACTTGGCCACTTACATGGACAAACGGTTATGGCAAGCCATGGGCGCACAAGGCGATGCTTTGTGGTTGCAAGACCGCTTTGGTGTGGTGCGAGCCAGTGGCAGTTTTTGCGCCACCTTATTCGATTACGCTCGCTTGGGCGTTTTATTGGCCAACGATGGTTGCAGACCTGATACGGGTCAACAAGTTTTACCTCAAGGCTATTTGCATGATGCCACTGATTGGCAGAAACACCCTTTGCCATGTCGCCCTGGCATTGCCACCCCATTGCTTGGCTATGGCTTGCATTTTTGGACTTTCCCTGATCAACCCAGGCGTTTTGCGCTGGTGGGTGTGTATGGTCAATTCATGTTTGTGGAACCTGATCTGCAGTTGGTGATGGTGCAGCTTGGTGCGGGAGCGGACGCCAAAATTGCAGATACCGATATGGCACAGGAGGCGCTGGCATTGTGGCAGGGTTTGATCGCTTCGTGCCTCGCGATGACAGTTCCGTCATTGCGAAGCCCGAAGGGCTGAAGCAATCTCCGAAATCATTAAACTCTTCCCCATTCATCCTTATCAGGAAGCAGTATGACAATCAAAGTAGCCTTGGCAGGTGCAGGCGCGTTCGGTATTAAACATTTAGATGGCATCCAACTCATCGAAGGTGTGGAAGTAGTCTCACTCATTGGCCGCGAGCTGGGAAAAACCCAAGAAGTTGCGAATAAATATGGCATTGCCCATGTGACCACCGATTTGAATGAAAGCTTGGCGATCCAAGAGGTGGACGCGGTGATTCTGTGCACACCTACGCAAATGCACGCTTCGCAGTCACTTGCTTGCCTTAAAGCGGGTAAGCATGTGCAAGTAGAAATTCCTTTGTGCGATATGTACCAAGACGGCGCTGAGGTGGTGGCCTTGCAAAAGCAAACAGGTTTGGTGGCGATGTGTGGTCATACACGGCGCTTTAACCCCAGTCATCAGTTTGTGCATCAGCAGATCCAAGCGGGACAGTTCAATGTGTTTCAAATGGATGTGCAAACCTATTTTTTCCGCCGTACCAATATGAACGCCTTGGGTCAGCCACGCAGTTGGACCGACCATCTGTTGTGGCACCACGCGGCCCATACCGTTGACCTGTTCGCTTACCAAGCAGGCAGTCCTGTGGTGAAGGCCAACGCGATGCAAGGCCCCATCCATCCCACTTTGGGTATTGCCATGGACATGAGCATTCAATTACAAGCGGCCAATGGTGCGATTTGTACCTTGTCGCTCAGCTTCAACAACGATGGTCCTTTGGGTACGTTTTTTCGCTATATCGGCGACAACGCCACCTACATCGCTCGCTATGACGACTTGTTCAATGGCAAAGAAGAAAAATTGGATGTATCCAAGGTCGCGGTGTCCATGAATGGCATTGAGTTACAAGACCGCGAGTTTTTTGCGGCCATTCGGGATGGCAGAGAACCCAATGCCAGTGTGGCGCAGGTGCTACCTTGCTACCAAGTGCTGCATGATTTGGAGCAACAACTGTCATGATTCAGCGCGCTGTCGGCCCCTTCCAAGTCAACCCCATCGGCCTGGGGTGTATGAATATTTGCGCGGTCTACGGACCGCCCCCTTCGTTCGAAGACGCTGAGCGCTTGCTGTTAACAGCGTTGGATGAAGGTGTGGATTTTTTCGACACCGCGGCCCTGTATGGCTTTGGTGAGAGCGAGCGCATCATCGGCAAGGTCTTGTCCAAGCACCGCAGCCGCTTCGTCTTGGCCAGCAAATGCGGCATGCAAGGCGTCGATGTCCAGGGTGACGGCAAAAAGGTGCGGGTGATCGATGGCCGCCCTGAAACGATCAAAGCTACTTGTAACGACAGTTTGAGACGCCTGCAAACGGATGTGATTGACCTGTATTACCTCCATCGATGGGACAAGCGGGTACCCATCGAGGAAAGCGTCGGTGCTTTGAGTGATTTGGTGCGAGCCGGAAAAATTCGCAGCATCGGTTTATCTGAAGTATCTGCGACCACGCTTCGCAAGGCCCATGCCGAGCACTCCATCGCCGCCTTGCAAACCGAGTATTCATTGTGGACCCGAAACCCTGAAATCGCGGTGATGAAGGCCTGTGCCGATCTGGGCGTGGCTTTTGTGTCGTTCAGCCCCTTGGCTCGCAAATTCTTATGCAACGACTTGCATGGCACTGCCGATTTATTGCCTACCGATTGGCGTCACACCTCGCCGCGTTTCAATGCCGAGCATTACCCGCGCAACCTTCAATTGCTCCACGATTACGTGCAGATTGCGCAAGAGCTAGCTTGCACCCCTGCGCAGTTGGCCATCGCCTGGGTGCTGCACCAAGCGCCGCACATTGTCACCATCCCAGGAACCTCTCGCGTAGACCATCTGAAAGACAATATGGCTGCTTTGACTATTCATCTCTCACCCGAGGTGTTAGTGCGTTTGAACCAGACCATCAACCAACACAATGTGGTGGGCAATCGCTACAACGCCTTGGCCAGCAGCGAAGTCGACACCGAAGTTTTTTCAGGGTA
>JBILIR010000042.1:0-8799 GCA_044368955.1 Limnohabitans sp. | reverse complement strand
AATTCGCGTCAAGACCTAATTCGCCAATGACAGCCTCTCGAATTTTTTCAGTGGCATTGTTTGAGATACGCTCGACGTCTTTTTCATCTTTAAAAGTGTCGCTGACTTGCTGAATGTTTTCCTGCATGGTACGAGTGACCACATCGCTCAAACTGCCTTGCGACTCCTCACTTTGCCACTCGCCTTGATTGGCCGCACCAGTGACGTCTCTTTTGCCATGGGCTGCATTGCTGTGCTTGTGGCTCAGGTCCATTCCAAATGAAGAACCCTTGCCTTTCTTGCGTGTTCTCTTGCGGGTATGCAACGATTTGACTTCTTGATCTGTCCCAAAGGGCTTGAAGTTTTTGATCTCTAGGGGCGCATAGTAGGAACTGAATTGTTTTTCGGACACATCAAATGCGGCCAATAAAGCAGCAAACACCCGCTTTTCGATTTCAGCCACTTGTCCATCCGACATCATGCAATCACACACGTTGGCCAAGATCAGCAATTTTTGATCTGCATTGAGCGCCGAAGCTGCTTCACTGCAGAATTGATTCATCTTGACATTGCGTACATATTGCATCGCAAAGGCTTGCAAGTTTTCAAATTCACCAATGACCACTTGCAACTGACCAATTTCCTCTTGTGCAATATCGCCGTCAGCAGACAGCATGTAAATCAAAGAGGCGGCCATCGCCAAATGCGGCGTGATCACTTCCTGGTCTAAAAGCTCCGGGTCATAGGTTCCGAGCAACGACTTTTCATTTTTAAGCGATATGGCGCTGTAATAGGTAGTGAATGATTTAGAGCTGTAACCAAATGAAAGACAAATTTTTTGAAACAACTCTTCTTCTACTTGCACACACACGCCGTCTGCCAGCAAACAATCGCACAAATTACACAAAATACAGAGCTTGTCTTCGTTGCTTAAAACAGCAGGTGCGTCCTTGAGAAATTGGTCTAGGGAAATGGTTTCTACATACTCAAATGCCAACTCCAGCACATCTTGATTGCCGCCAATCACTGCTTGTAGTTGACTTGACTCATGATCATCAATTTCCCCATCGGCCGTCAGCATATAAAGTAGGGCCACCGCCAACGATAAAAATGGCGTGAGTTCTATAGGTTCATCAGGCTCAGCATCAACCGAGTCGAAAGAATCGACTTGACTGAGGGCATCGTCGGCCGTAGCTAGCGATGGCATAGGAGCGTTCATGGGTGCCTAAGATTAAGGATTTCTTAGTTTGCACCTCAGAGAGAACCGGCTACACATGGCTTTGCACCAATACGCACACAAACCCATGCTTTTAAAAGCTATTTGAAGGTATTAAATCAATTTAGACGTCACTATTCAAACAATTATCACTAAGGAGGTTTATGGCTCAAAGCATTGCTTAGCAATTTGGAAGTGATGTCCACAATTTGAATCATCCGCTCATAAGGCATTCGGGTGGGGCCAATCACGCCCAAGGTACCCACCACTTGACCATCAACCTCGTAATTGGCACTGACAACCGAGAGTTCTTCAAAAGGAACAATTTGGCTTTCACCGCCAATGTAAATTCGCACACCTTCCGCTTGAGAAGAAATATCTAGCAAACGCATGAGTTGCGCTTTTTGCTCAAACAACTCGAAAGCGCGGCGCAGTTGGCCCATGTCACTGGAAAAATCAGATACCGACAACAAATTGCGCTCGCCGCTGATGACCACCTCGTCTTCGCCTTGCACCAAAGCTTCAGAGCTGAAATTCACCGCAGCTTGCATCAAGGCGGCAATCTCGCTTCGCAAACTATCGACCTCGGCTTGCAAACGCTCTCGCACCTGATCAATGCCCATGCCAGCAAAGTTGGCATTCAGGTAATTGGAGGCTTCGATCAACTGTGATTGCGAAATATCCGTGTCGGTGAAGATGACGCGGTTTTGCACATCGCCTTCGGGCGTCACGATGATGACCAAAACGCGTTTATCGGAAAGTCGTAAAAACTCAATATGGTGAAACACCGAACTGCGCTTGGGGGCCATGACCACGCCAACAAAGTTCGATAAGTTAGACAACAACTGCGCTGCGCTGGTGATGACTTTTTGCGGCTGCTCCGCCACCAAACTGGGCGCTTGCAAATGTTGGCGATCAAAAGTCAACATGGTGTCAACAAACAATCGGTAGCCCCGCGCTGTGGGAATACGTCCCGCCGATGTGTGGGGGCTGACAATCAGTCCCATTTCTTCAAGGTCAGCCATGACATTTCGCACGGTGGCAGGGGACAACTCGATGCCGTTGGCGCGGGACAGCGTGCGCGAACCCACAGGCTGGCCGTCAGCGATATAGCGCTCTACCAGGGTCTTGAGCAACAACTTGGCGCGATCGTCCAGCATGGTCATCCTTTCGGGTCATTTTAATGATGTAATTTGGCCTATGAATCCAAAGTTTGGCCAAATCGCTCTTATCGGCAAATCCCACGCCTCATCCAGCCATGGTGCTGCTGCGTCATCGGGTCAGCCCGTACTGGCCTCCTTGGTGGCTTTTTTGCTCAGCCAAGGCTGCGACGTGGTGGTGGAAAAAGACACCGCAGCGTATTTGGGTGATCAGGGTTGCCCTGTGATGGATGTTGCAGGCATTGCCAAGCAATGCGACCTTGCCTTGGTGGTCGGAGGCGACGGCACCATGCTGGGTTTTGGCAGGCAACTCGCGCCACATGGCATTCCGTTGATTGGCATCAACCAAGGCAGGCTTGGCTTTATCACGGATATTTCCTTGGAACACATGGAAACGACTTTGCAACCCATGCTGCAAGGCCATTACGAGGAAGACCAGCGCAGCATGTTGCATGCCCAAGTCTGGCGTGGCGCAGATTGCGTCTTTGACGCCTTGGCTTTGAATGATGTGGTGATCAACCGCGGCGCTTCTTCTGGCATGGTGGAGTTGCGGGTATCGGTCGATGGGCATTTCGTGGCCAACCAACGCGCCGATGGCCTGATCATCTCCACACCCACGGGATCCACTGCCTACTCTTTGTCGGCTGGCGGCCCACTGTTGCAACCCTCTTTGGGTGGCTTGCTGATGGTGCCGATTGCCCCGCATACTTTTTCCAACCGCCCCTTGGTATTGGCTGACCAAGCAGAGGTCTCGATCGAATTGGTAGGTGGTCGCGACGCCAGCGCCAATTTCGATATGCAATCCATGTCCTCTATGCTGATGGGGGACAAGGTTGTGGTGCGTAAATCACCACACAAAGCGGTCTTTCTTCACCCCAAAGGTTGGAATTACTTTGACACACTGCGGCATAAACTGCATTGGAATGAGGGTGGTTCATGAGTTTGCAACGCATCAGCCTGCGCGACTTTGTCATCGTGCGTCAACTCGAGTTGGAGTTCGGCGCTGGGTTTACCGTTCTCAGCGGGGAAACTGGGGCTGGTAAATCTATATTGATAGATGCACTTCAATTGGTACTGGGTGCCCGTGCTGAAGCCAGCGTGGTACGCGAAGGCGCTGCTCGCAGCGAGTTGTGCGCTGAGTTTTCCACGCCCGCCCACCTGCACCCTTGGCTGCAAGACAACGGCTTTGATACTGCCGATGACTTATTACTGAAACGCAGCATAGACGCACAAGGCAAAAGCCGCGCATGGATCAATGGCAGCCCTGCCACCGCCACCCAGTTGCGTGAAATTGGCGATCAATTGCTGGATATTCATGGCCAACACGCGTGGCAAAGCCTGACTCGCCCCAGCGCTGTGCGTGAATTGCTCGACGCCTACGCGCAAATTTCCGCACAAGCTTTGCAAACCCTTTGGAACGATTGGCGGCAAAGCCTGCAAACCTTGGAACACGCCCGTTCGGCGCAAGATCAGTTGCAACAAGAGCGTGAGCGACTAAGTTGGCAAATTGGCGAGGTAGACAAACTCTCGCCAGGCGTTGACGAATGGGACGAGTTAAACGCGCAACACACACGCTTGTCCCACGCACAAACCCTTTTAGACGCAGCACAAACTGCCCTCACGCATCTGCAAGAGGAAGATGCCGCGCACAGCCACTTGGCTCAAGCGGTCAAGGCGTTGCAAGAGCAAGCCAACATTGAAGCCGAGTTCCAACAGCTGTCAGATCAACTGGGCTCTGCGCTGGCGCAAGCCGAGGATGCCGCCCACAGCCTGCAAGCTTGGTTGCGACGAGCCGACCTCGATCCACAAGGCTTAGCCGACATTGACGCCCGCATGGGGCTTTGGGTCGGATTGTCAAGACGCTACAAACGCACACCCCAAGAGTTGCCAGCGCTCTACCTTGGTTGGCAGCAAGAGCTTGTGAAGTTAGACGCTGCGGTCGATTTGGCCGCGCTGGAGGCATCCGAACAAAAAGCGAAAAACGCTTTCATGGCCGAGGCCCGCAAACGCTCGCAAGCACGCCAAAAAGCCGCCCCCAAGTTGGCGGCCAGCATCACCCAAGCCATGCAAAATTTGGGCATGCAAGGCGGTCAATTCCAAGTACAACTGCAAGCTTTGGACGAACCAGCCAGCCATGGCTTGGAGGAAGTGCAATTCTTGGTGGCAGGACATGCTGGCAGCACACCCAGACCCGTGGGCAAGGTTGCCTCCGGCGGTGAACTCTCTCGCATCGCCTTGGCCATCGCAGTGACCACCAGCCAGTTGGGCACGGCACAAACACTTATTTTTGACGAGGTGGACGCGGGTGTCGGCGGTGCCGTCGCTGAAACTGTGGGTCGCCTCATGAAACAACTGGGCAAAGACCGCCAAGTGTTGGCGGTCACACATTTGCCCCAAGTGGCGGCTTGCGCCGACCACCATTGGGTGGTCTCCAAACACGCTGACAAAGAAGGTGTCGCCAGTCAGGTAAGTGAGCAAAGAGTGGCTGAAATTGCACGTATGTTAGGAGGTGAGCGCTTGTCCGACACCACCCATGCCCACGCACGAGAAATGCTGCAAGCCATGACCAAGGCTGCCCCCAAACCCAAGGCAGCTCGCACATGAGCCGCGAAGTCATTTTGATCACGGGCATGTCGGGCTCCGGCAAATCCATTGCACTTCACGCCTTGGAAGATGCGGGCTACTACTGCATCGACAACCTTCCGCCCGAGTTGCTGCTGCCTTTGGTGCACTTGGAAGACCAAACGCAGCAAGACAAAATGGCCATCGCCATGGATGTGCGCAGCGCCCACGCCTTGCATTTGGTACCCGCGCAGTTGGCCCAGCTGCGCCACGAACAGGTGCATGTCAGGCTGCTGTTTTTGGACGCCAACACCGACACACTGGTGCACCGTTTTTCTGAAACACGGCGCAACCACCCTCTTTCACGTGCAGACAAAGGCGCCGCGGTTTCTACACGCGATTTGGTCGCAGCGATTGAACTTGAGCGCAAACTTTTGTCTGATTTGCGCGAAGAGTCGCACATCATTGACACCAGTTTGCTACGCGCTGTGAAGTTGCAAGACTACGTACACTCTTTGGTCACAGCACCCAGCGCACAGTTAACCCTGATGTTTGAGTCGTTTGCCTTCAAGCGGGGTATTCCTGTTCATGCTGACTTTGTGTTTGATGTGCGCATGTTGCCTAACCCCCATTACGAACCCGACCTCAAGGCGCTGACTGGCCGAGATGCGGCAGTGGTGCAATGGTTGACGCAACAAACGCCGGTGCAATCCATGCTGTTGCACATCAGCGATTTTTTGCAGCAATGGCTGCCCCCTCTCAAAAACGATCACCGAAGCTATGTGACGGTTGCCATTGGTTGTACAGGTGGTCAACACCGTTCTGTGTATTTGGTGGAGGCCTTGCACCAAGGTTTTTCCCCCGATTGGGTCAGCCTCAAACGCCACCGAGAGCTCGACGTTAGCTAGGCCAGCAAAAGTTGGCGCACTGGCGCTGGCAGACCTAAGCTTGGCCAGTCTTGTGCACGCCACCACCGCCCTGTTACACCTAAGCTTTTTGTCGTTGGCAAACTCAAATGCGCCACATGCAAATGCAAATCCTTGTGGGTCAATACATGCACAAAAGCAGGTGCAAACTGCAGCTTGCTTTGCAAGGGCTTAGGCAACGACGTCCGTAAATCCTCCTCGCTGTCAAAAATCGGGAACGTGAACAAACTTGCCCACACACCCTTGGGCGGGCGCTGCTGCAACCACACCGCACCATCAGAGCTGCTCGCAAACAACAACCACATGCCCTGAGCGCTGCGCTTGTGCTTGCGCAATTTGACGGGGTAGTGACTGGCTTGGCCTTCATGGTGCGCCACGCACATGTCTTGCATTGGGCAGCGCTCACACGCAGGTTGGCTGCGAGTGCACAAAGTTGCACCCAAATCCATCATGCCTTGGGTGTAGGTAGGCATATCACTTTTACCAATAGGTAAAACCTGCTGTGCGATCTTCCACAGGGCTTTCTCGTGGGTTGCTTGCGACAAATCGTGCCCAAAGCCATAGACCCGCGTCAGCACCCTTTTCACATTGCCATCCAAAATCGTCTCTCGACGGGAAAAACACAAGGACGCGATGGCCGCAGCGGTAGACGGGCCAATGCCAGGCAAGGCTTGCAACGCATCTTTGGTGTTTGGAAAAACACCGCCATGCGCACTCGCCACCATCTGCGCACAACGGTGCAAATTTTTCGCACGACTGTAATAGCCCAGACCGCTCCACAAGCCCAACACCTCATCCAAACTGGCACTGGCCAAGGCCGCTACTGTTGGGAAACGGCTTAAAAACTTGTCGTAATAAGCCATGACCGTCACAACTTGGGTTTGTTGCAGCATGATCTCGGACAACCAAACACGGTAGGGGTCTGCACTTGCCTGCCAAGGCAGGTCATGCCGGCCATGCAGCTTTTGCCAAGCCACCAAACGCGTGGCAAAGCTTGGTGTCTTACTCACGGTTTTTGGCATTGGGGGCAATAAAAAGTAGAGCGCTGCCCTTGCACCAATCGCTTAACGGGCGAGGCACATACGCGGCAAGGCTCCCCCGCGCGGTCATAAACCAGGGCTTGCAATTGAAAATAACCGTTTTGCCCCTGCGCATTGGAAAAATCGCGCAAGCTGCTGCCACCTTGAGCAACGGCTGCCATCAGCACCTTCCGAATGGCCGCGTGAAGCTTGATGGCCCGAGGCTTGCTGATGCGATGGGCGCGTGTGGTCGGACGAATACCCGCCATGAAAAGCGCTTCGCTGGCGTAAATATTGCCAACGCCGACCACCACATCACCTGCCAGCAATAACTGCTTTATCGCGGTTTGGCGTGTTTTCAGTGCCTTAGCAAACAACTCAGGATCGAAACTGTCTTCCAAAGGCTCCACGCCCAAAGCACCCAGCAGTTTTTGGGCAACAGCGCTGTCTTGGCTGGGGGCATACACCACAGCGCCAAAGCGGCGCGGATCATGCAGACGCAACAAGCCTTTGCTGGTGAGACAGTTGAAGTGGTCGTGCGGGCCAGGTGGACTCAAAGCCTCGCCAAAAGACAAAGACCCCGACATCCCAAGGTGAATCAAGAACAAACCTTGGCTTAAATCCATCAAAAGGTATTTGCCCCGCCGACGAACCCCCAACACCTCTAGCCCTTGCAAACTGTCAGGAGAACAACCCAAAGGCCAGCGCAAAGCTTTGCCCATGGCCACATTCGTGATCTTCGCGCCAGCGATGCGCGAGGCGAAACTCAGGCGGGTCACTTCAACTTCGGGTAATTCAGGCATGGCAAGCAGACTTGGGAATGGTGCGATTATCATTCCACGATGAACTTTTACCTTCGTACATCCGCACTGCGCAGTGCTTGGCTTGCTAGCGCAACCAGTTTGGCCCTCTTTAGCGTCACCTTTAACTCAGCTTGGGCACAGTCATCGCCCACCCCTAATGAAGCTGATTCGGCCGTTATTCAAAATTCCAAACTCAATGCGGAATGGATGCTGCTGATCTTGTTGGGTGAAATGCAAGTCACCCAAGGCAACCCAGGTGCTGGCTATTCCATGATTTTTGAAGCCGCACGCAAAAGCGGCGATGAAACAGTTTACAAACGCTCGGTTGAAGTGGCCTTGGCTGCACGCTCTGGTCCCTCGGCGCTGGAAAGTGCCAAGGCTTGGAAAAAAGCCCATCCCAAATCGCATGAAGCCAACAGCTATGTGCTGCAAATCCAGATTGCCTTGAACCAACTGACAGAAAGCGTCACCACACTTCGCTCAAGTATCAGCTTGCTGCCGCCAGAACAACAGGCCGAAGGCATCACCGGCATCCCCCAAATTTATTCACAGGTGCAGGACAAAGAATTGGCCAATGCCGTGGTCGAGCAAGCTTTGATGCCCTACACCGCCCAAGAGAGCACGGCAGCCGTGAGTTGGACCAGTATCGGGCGTATGCGCATCTGGGCGAAGAAATTTCCCGAAGCGGTGGAAGCAGCCAAGTTGGCCATGGCCAAATCGCCCGATTCGCCTGAACCAGCCATGTTGGCCTTGGAACTTTTGTCACTGGGTCAATCGCCAGCGGAAGAACTGGTTTTGCAAGCGCTTCAAAAGAGCGGCCAACCCAATCTGCAACTCAGCTACGCCCGTGTACTGATCGACACCCAGCGATTGAATGATGCCTTGGTGCAGCTGCAAAAGCTCTCCCAAGATATGCCCAACTACTCTGACGTCTGGCTGCTGCTGGGCGCGGTACAAGTCGAGCAAGCACAAGACGAGCAAGCCAAAACCTCGCTGCTGCGCTTTCTAGAACTGGAAAAGGACAAACAAGAGGTGCGCGGTCTGTCGCAAGCCTATTTGATGCTTTCCCAAATCGCCTTCAAAGCCAAAAATAGCCAAGAAGCGGAGTCGTGGCTGAACAAAATTGAAGACCCC